>CAZPUO010000424.1:0-1506 GCA_964589745.1 uncultured Methanotrichaceae archaeon | reverse complement strand
CGAGATAATAGGGAGCACGGGCGTCAGAAGGATTGAGCTTCTGAGCTGCGCGCAGTGCTGCCACGGATTCCAATTGGAATGGAAAGCAGTAATCTGGCGGCATCCCAGAGGCAAGCTTATAATATTGGTTCTCTTCCATCTTGTGTGGGTTAGTCGAAACATAATTTGCCAGCTACGAGATACACGATCGTACGAAGATAAGCCACATGCTTGAAACCATAGGCTCTTTTCATAGCCGTCTTGATCTTCGAATTCAGTCCCTCGACTACTCCATTCGTGATCCGAGAACAGGTATAGCTGACCACACCGTTCCAATATCGTTTGATCGCCTTAGCCACTTCAATAATCGGTCTCAGGCGGCTGTGGGAGGCCCAAAAATACCATCGCTTCAAATAGTGCGCGGCCCGGGTCGGGTCTTTCAACTCCCAAAACCTCGCCAACGCCAGCTTGATGTGATACGCCCGTGCCGTCTTCAGATCCAAGCGCTTCAACTCCTCCAGACGCTCTGCCTGTTCCGAGGTCAGGTTCTTCGGATTCCTCAGCCAGAGATATCTCGTCTTCTTCAGTGCCTGATTCTCTTTTTGCTCCATCCAGCGGACCTTTTCGATGGCCTTGTTTATCTGGCTCATGATGTGAAAGCGATCAAAAACAACCTGGGCCTGAGGAATGTGGTATCCCAAACCATTCAAATACGGGTCCCACATGTCGCAGCAGACAACATCTATCTGTCCAGCGTTAGCCCCCAGTTGCTTCAGATCCTCCACAAATTCCTCTACCACCTCTTTCCTCCGGCTTTCCCCAAGATAAATCACCCGAGAGGCTTCCAAATCACTGAACGACGTCATGTAGATATGGCCTTTCCGGACCGAAAACTCATCAATCCCAAGCACGTGAAAATCCCTCAAGTCCACCCGACGCCGGGCTCGTTCCACATAATGCGCCAGAATCCGCCAGATCCGGTTGGCATGTTCCGCCACAAGCTCCGCCACCGCGGCCACCGACATCTCCCGACTCAATTGCAGGACCAGCATCTCAAACAGCAATGTAAAACCACTCCCTGGTCGAGCCCAGGGCACTTCCACCTGTTTGATCCCACAGCGGCTACATCGAATCCGCGGCACCCGCGCATGAAGATAGGTTTCATACTGAAAAAAGTTCAGATGCCGCCAGGTCCGTTCCTTCGTATCATGAACATCGCACTCCGCCTCCTCACAGGAAGGGCAAGAGAGCTTTGCGCCCTTGGGAAAGTCGATCTTCAGATCCAAACGCCCCACTTCTTTAGAAAACTGAACCTTGACCACTTGCCATGGCTTAGAAAGCCCCAAAGCCAGCGTAAAAAGAGCCAATTCATCCATCAAGACGTCTCCTTCCAGTTTTGGTCTCATCCGGAATCTTATCACGCCTTGATGATATGATTAAATATGCTTACCCACACAAAGTGGAAGAGAACCATTTAAATTTATTAAAAGATATTCGATTTGTCAAGATGGAGTCTTCCTCAACTGT
>CAZPUO010000423.1:0-1508 GCA_964589745.1 uncultured Methanotrichaceae archaeon | reverse complement strand
ACGTCCTAGGCCAGATTGAGCTGGATGACCTGCTCTCCAAGCGCGATGAGCTGAATAAGAAGCTGCAGGAGATCTTAGACCGCCATACCGATCCCTGGGGGATCAAGGTGACTGCGGTCACTCTACGAGATGTGTCTCTGCCGGAATCGATGAGAAGGGCAATTGCCAAGCAGGCAGAGTCGGAAAGAGAGAAGAGATCACGCATCATCCTGGCGGATGGCGAGTTCCAGGCCTCCAAGACCATGACCGACGCTGCTCGGCTCTACGAGGAGGTGCCCGCTGCCCTTAAGCTGAGGGAGCTGCAGACGCTCGTGGATATCGCCAGAGAGAAGACCCTCATTGTCGTAACGCCCAGCGGAGATCTGGGCACAGGCTCTGTGGCGGGCCTGACCGCAGCTTTGAACCGGGAGCTTTCCGAGAGGGAAGCATCGCGAGCTGACGAAGCGAGATTAGAGGCGGCTAGAAAAGAGACATCCTTCCAAGGACGATGATGGCACAACGGTGGTTCCGTGGAGATAAAAGGCAGAGCCAGCTCTGCCGCTCCATAAACCATGCCGGAATCGCGTTATCAATTTTAACACTATTACTACTGACCACCCCTGCTTCGGCAACCGGAGGGCCGGTCTTGGCAGTCCAGCTCGAAGACGCCATCACTCCGGCCAGCGACGACATCGTGAGCGCCGCCCTGCAGGAGGCGGAGACGGGAGGCTACCAGGCACTGATACTCCTGTTGGACACGCCTGGCGGAGGACTGACGGAGACCACCACGATCCTCAAACAGATGGAAGAAACGAAGCTTCCCGTGATCGGCTATGTCTTTCCGGAGGGTGCCACCGCCTGGTCGGCCGGAACTCTGATCCTCATGGGATCGGATGTTGCGGCCATGGCGCCGCACACCATCATAGGCTCGGCTCAGCCCGTGCAGCTGTCGGCCACCGGCGGCACCGAGCCCATAAACGACAGCAAAACCATCAATGCCGTTGTGGCTCTGATCGAAGAAAAGGCGCAAAAGCACAGGAGAAACACCACCGCTGCAAAGGCGTTCGTAATCTCCAACCTGAACCTGAATGCGGATGCGGCCAAAAGATATGGCGTGGTCGAGTACGTTAGCCCAACGCCTGAGGATCTGCTGAATCAAATCAACGGCAGCCATGTAAAGAATACTACCATGATCACCTCTGGCGCAGAGGTGAGGTACTTTGAGCCGCCTCTCAGCCTGCAGTTCCTGAAGATCCTCTCCGACCCCACGATTGCAGGGATTTTGATGCTGGTCGGCCTCTACGCCATCATCTTCGGCTTATCCAGTCCTGGCATGGGAGCTGAGGTCTTCGGTGTGGCGGCCCTGGCTCTCGGCCTGATCGGCCTGGGGTTCAATGTGAATCTGGGGGCCATCTTTCTTCTCCTGCTGGGCCTGGGGCTGATCCTGGCGGAGCTGCACAGCCATAGCTTCGGAATCCTGGCCGCGGCCGGGCTGATCTGCGTGGTGGTGGGAAGCATTCTCTTTGTGC
>CAZPUO010000422.1:0-1521 GCA_964589745.1 uncultured Methanotrichaceae archaeon | reverse complement strand
AGGACTTCCAGAACCTTGCTGCGATCGATCAAGTCAGAGCACCTCAAAATAATTGCGTTGGTCCGTCATATCTCCATCCTAATTTATCAAGATGACCCTACACGGACGAAAAGCTCGCCCTTCCCGTTCTCAACCAGGTCGCCCGCATACTTTTGCCAGTCTTCGCCGTCCATCGCCACAGTTTCTATCTTCTGGTAGCCGGGCAGAATCCTGGCCTTGCCCTTCACAGTTATAGTTCCTTTGGTCATCTCCGCGCCTGGTAGGTAGGTACTGCCACCGATAAAGATTGTGCCTCCCTGGTTGGCGGCACCGGGAAAGTCTCCTGCATCGCCGTGCACGTGAATGCTGCCGCCGCAGAGATGCTCGCCCAGGTAGTTCCCGGCACTGCCTCCGACTTCGATCTCTCCGCCGCGCATGCCGCACTTCTCTCCTCTATAGCCGGCGCCCACATAGTTCCCGGCATTGCCACCGACGGTGATCCTTCCGCCGCGCATCTCCCTGCCCAGCCAGTCCTCCGCATCTCCCCGCACGCTCAAAAGCCCTCCTTTCATGTTGTTTCCGGCGTGCATGCCCACGCTGCCCTCCACCTCTACCCTGCCCGCGGTCATACCCTCGCCAATCCTCTTCACGCGGGAGAAATCGCCGCGAAGCGTTATTGTCACATCTTCCGCCTTGGCCGGGTCGTCGTCTCCCTCTGCTCGGAACAGATCAGAGAGCTTTCTCTTGCGGTTGCCCTGCCAGATCTCCAGGCTGCGTATCTGGCTAAGTGTTAGAGGCGCGAGCTTATCGGGAGAGATGTTCTCTGCCTCCACGGATATCTCGAAGGCTTTCAGAGGGGTGATGGTGATCGTTTTCATCTCAGGCCACCTCTTTCATCGGTTCCACTTTAATCCCGGCACGGATCACCTTCGGATTCGGAACGTAGGCATCCTGCACCGCATAGTTGGAGAGCCGAACGCTGTAATACTTCTCGAACTTCTCCTGCAAATCGACCATGAGCCGGTCCATATCTGCCTGTGGCACCCCCGCATCGACCCAGAATGTCTTTCCTTCGGGCGTGGCCAGGATCTGGCCCTCTTGGGAGACCACTATTCCGGATTTTATGGTGTATTTGGCCGCTGCTAAAGCCTTCTTGACTAAGACGTGGTCCTGGCTTGGATCCACTTCCTCGGGCCGCAGGTTATAGATGGAGATGTCCGCGTCTGCACCTGGTCCAAGGTGACCCTTGTCCTCCAGTCCCAGGATGCGTGCGGGGGCAGCGCGGGTCATAATAGCGATCTGTGTCCAGTCCAGCTCGCGCTCAATGCCGCCCAAGCTGGTTCGTTTGGGCAGCTGCTCATGCAGCGTGGCCATCTCCGCATCCCGTTTCGGTTTGCTCATGAGCAGAGCGATGACCTCAGGATAGTTGATGAAGGGGCTGCCGTTGGGGTGGTCGGTGGTCATCAGCACCTTCCAGGGGTCGCGAGTGAGCAGGGCCAGCTCCAGGCCGATGGCCCACTGCACGGCGTTGACCAGCATCTT
>CAZPUO010000421.1:0-1551 GCA_964589745.1 uncultured Methanotrichaceae archaeon | reverse complement strand
TATTACTATTTATCTTAGGACAGGAAAACTTAAATTCAATTTACCCACATGAAACGGCGAAGAGCCATAATTTCCTTACATTTGATAAAGAACGAATGGTTTACGATCTGGAAACCAATGAAGGGCAAGGACTTTTGGACTATCTTAAGAAGGGAGAATATAAAACTGCGTGCACAGCATCCCACGAAACACGTTATCCACCAAATCTCAAAAAATATTGGACGCCTGAGGATGAGGCAATTTGGGCGTTTGCCCATATTCGACATGACTACCCGGGTTGCCTGGCAGGAGTAGCATCAGGAGAATCGGGCTCTACAGTTGTACTCTGGGAGCTTAAACCTGAGGATACTTTAATCAGACGTTATTGGAATCCGCTAACTAAAACGGAAGAAGATGCTGAAAAATACAAACCGCGAATCATATTCGTTTAGAATTCTTGATGTAATGACTGAGATAGATTGGGGAGAAAGAATCGTCCGAGACAGGATCTCAATATCGAGGGTGGATGATTAGGAATATCATTGTTATGGGCTTAATGCTGTCGCTGCTCTGTGGAACGTCTCCTGCGCCGACATTCAACAGCAATTTTAGAGCAAATAATACTGATTCAACGATGATATTCTATAGCTATCTAAGAGAGTCCAGTCTGGAGGAGACAGGATACAAACAAGGTTATAAAGCAGGATCTTTGAGCTATCTCGTTGATGGGAATATCTATTTTATTGATTCACAAAGGCATTATGACGGCCAGAAAGATTATGCGCACAAAGAACCTGGCGATGATCTCAATGCTACATTCACTGATGATCAGAATATAATTTTCGATGGCAGAAAAGGCATCTCTGAATTTTATGCCCAAGGATTCTTCCCCAGCAATAGAGCTGTATCTGCAGGGAACAAAATAAGATATGACGATTTGACTGGATATATACTCGGACCCAGTGCCATGTCACCAAAGATTCGTGTGAATGCGAGCGTAGGCATGGGTCCCGCCACGCGCACTGGCAAAGTACATAATGATTATGATTTTAGATACAACGCAAGAGTTTGGGACGGGCGTATTGATGCAAGGGATGAAACAGGCTGGACTAATAAAACAGGCTCAAGGAGTGTTGACTGGGAACAAGACGTCTCTCTCAGAGGCAAGATCCTCGACATATCGAACAACCTCTCAGCAGAAAGCCTCTTCTACCCTGGTGGCATTGGTAAAGATTGGCTGCCGTGCTGGATATGTGCCGGACAAACTCAATTGGAGACATATAAAGGCTGGCCATCAGAAGAAACGAAAAACGCGGTCCTAACCCCGCCAGAAGTTCTTCCGAATTTACTACGGGAATCTAATTGCAGCCCCATAACAGGATGTGCAATAAGAAGCAAAGCTTCGCTGCCACTAGGCACAATCGGCTTTGAGGCAGCATCATTGGCCCAAAGCAATCAGTTAATTCCAGCAAGGGATAATATCCATAATCCATGTGTGACAAAGGTAACAAGAGATATTAATAAGCCGATCTCTATCGGTCTAATGTCCAGAGGCGGCTGACATATTTGGAG
>CAZPUO010000420.1:0-1552 GCA_964589745.1 uncultured Methanotrichaceae archaeon | reverse complement strand
TGACCCAGCTTCTTTCAGGTTTTACTATCCGTGTGGGAGTCAAGCGGGGCAAATTGTATAGCCAGAGACAAGTTTTCTTTCGGTACGGGTCGCCGAATTCATAAGGTTCTATACATTGTGTTGGCTTTCTCAACGCTGACCACAGTAGACCTACTGGATTTTCGATTGCAATCCTTGAAATGGGAGCATTTCTCAATTTTCGAACAAAATCTATCGCTGATGCAACTCTTCCATCCGCTCTCTTTTGTGGCCAGAATTGCGCGCCGGCACGAGATAGATGAGTGCATGGTGGAAATGCTATCAGGAGATCCCAACCTTCGTCTAAATGCTTCAGGGCGTCGTCTTGGATATGTGGCCCTGGCCGGTCAGACGGGATTAGATCACAGCTCATGGCATCGTGGCCTCGCTCTATGAAGGCGTCTCTAACGACCCCGGAAAATTCGCAAGCTATTAAGACCTTCATCCCAGCCTCCAAAACGGGACCGTGTTATCGGGAGGCTGAAGCGTTTCAGCGGAAGCCTCCCATGCACTCTGTCGGCGGCTGCTCAGCCGACAGAAGACAGCTCGGCTCCCAGCAAACAGACAGCGACGGGAATCGCTGGCTGTGACCATTGCATCCCCTGCATCCAAACCGAGAGGAGAAATCATGCATCCACCCGCGCCCCATCATGGTTTTGGCCTCCTGCGCCTCCTGCTTGCTGCTGCGGCTCAACAGATCGAAGCGGCAAATCTGCCTGTGCTCGCAGGTGATTGTCAAGGTCAACATCGGCCCTGAGAAATTCTGCTTTATAGCCGAGCTTCTGTAAATAGGTGGCCAGCTGATCCAAATTCGGTGATTCGACCTTGCCATGAGTGTAATAGGGCGGCTTTTCCAGGTCCTCGAACAGATCCGGGTTGAAAGCTATGAGATCGGGCACGACAGAGACGTTCATCTCCTCGACCAGGATATCCAGGAGCGCACTGATCCCTTGGCCAAAGATCCTTGATTTTGTCTCGGCCAGATTGTAGGAACCTGTCTTTCCCTGGCCAAGGAGCAGAAAATCAGTCAACATGCTCACGGCCATCGCAATCTTGTATCTATTGATGACCTGGTTAGTGCCTGGAACTTCCCCGGACGCCGAAACCAGCTTAAGCTCATACTTTGGATTGCCGTTTTCGTACTGCTCCGAGGAGAGAAGGATGCCCTCGTTCTCATCTCTTCGGATGCCGGTTATGAGGTTCATAAACTCCTCATGCGCTGCAACGGCATCTTCGTCTTCTGGATCGGGATCTGCTACCTCTTTTGGAACGTACAAAACAGGATAGCCTGCAATCAGCCTCTCTATCCCAATGGCCTCAATGTCCTCAAGGTTGGTTACGATATACCAAGCACGGTAAGTTCCACGCAGGCCGGACTTGCCTTCAGGGTTGGCCTTGGCAGAGGTCATTCTGAGGTGCAGGCACTTGTCTACTGGCATTCGTCTCTCCTGGAAGTCGGGCGGCGGGAGCTGAATCATCGCTAAAAGATCATCGCTGCCTTCTCGATACTCCCAATCCTGCAAGGTTTCCTGAG
>CAZPUO010000419.1:0-1557 GCA_964589745.1 uncultured Methanotrichaceae archaeon | reverse complement strand
GAGAAATTCCTGGACGGAAAATTAAGTTCTAATAGTTAGGTTTGTGACTATAAATGAGAGGCTTGAGCGGCGCAGGAGAGAGCTGATCCAGGAGCACAATCTCACCATCTCCGACATTCAGCATCATGGCAGAGCCTGGGTTTTGCCTCATCCGGAGAGGAAATCTCCAAGAATGGTCCAAATGGTCCAGGATGAGGGAGTTGAGAAGATAGCTGTCGCCGCGGTTATAACTCATGAGGAAGCACGGGGCTGGAAAGTGCAGAGCGTGGAGCAGGATAGCCGGGGTTTTGATCTTATATCAAGGAAACCCCATCCAGAAGATCCGCAGACTGCAATGGAAGTAAGGTTCATTGAGGTAAAGGGGCGAGCCGCGGTGGGGGAGATCGCGCTGACATCCAATGAGTACAGGACTGCCGAGCGATTGAAGAATGACTACTGGCTTTATGTGGTCTTCAATTGCGCCTCGAGGCCGCAGATACATTTAATACAGGACCCGAGTCGTCTGGGATGGGAGCCGCTTGTAAAGATAGAGCACTATCATTTGGGTGCTGAGAGTATCCTTAAGGCAAATTAGGTTGGAGAGAATTGTGGGGAGTCCATGGATCGCGACTCAAAGCCATAAAGTCATGAGGCAAAAGACGGGATGGAACGATCACTTTCGCTGTGCGCATGGGAAACAAACTTATTTTTTAAACACTTGGTTAATGTAGCGGGGGAACGATCGCCCTCCCGCCGGAGGGGTCATGACAAATCAACGGGAGATACGAGATCCAATTCACAATTTCATAAGGCTTGATCCGAGCGAGATCAAAGCTCTGGATTCAGCCCCGTTTCAGCGTCTGCGGAATATACATCAGCTTGCCCTCACCTATCTTCTGTATCCGGGAGCAACACATCGGCGGTTTGAGCACTCTCTTGGAGTGATGGAGCTCGCGGGCAGAGTCTATGATGTGGTTACAGATCAGTCCAATATAAAACACGACTCAGTTAAAGATGTAATACCATATGATCTCATAAAATACTGGAGGCGGACCCTTCGAATGGCGGCGTTATGTCACGATCTTGGCCACCTGCCGTTCTCTCATGCTGCGGAAAGCCATTTGCTCCCTGATGGATGGAACCACGAACTGCTTACTATGCAGTTCATCAGAAGCGGTGAGATGAAACCGATATGGGATTCTCTTAAAGTGAATCCCGAGGATGTCGCAAAACTTGCGGTAGGTCCTGAGCATTACAAAGATAAGAGTTTCACTGATTGGGAAGCGATACTCGCTGAGATCATAGTTGGCGGCGCATTTGGCGTAGATCGGATCGATTATTTGTTGCGGGATTCTTACCATATAGGAGTTGCCTATGGAAAATTTGACCATTACAGGCTGATAGATACCCTTAGAATCCTGCCCAGGGAATATAGAAGTTCTGAGGAGGAACCGGGCTCCCTGGAGCCTACCCTTGGGGTGGAAGAAGGAGGACTTCATTCTGCGGAATCATTGCTGTTGGCAAGATATTTCATGTTCTCTCAGGTTTACTGCCATCATGTACGCCGAATATACGATA
>CAZPUO010000418.1:0-1596 GCA_964589745.1 uncultured Methanotrichaceae archaeon | reverse complement strand
GCCTATTATCGTATTGAGCACGCCAACAAAACCAAATTTAGATAGCTGAGATAATGTTGAATTTACCTGCCATATCTTTTGCCTGAGCCTGGCCTCAAAATAGTCGACTAGATTCATCACTCGATCCATGTGATCGTCATCCCTTGGAATTCTGGTTAAGATACCTTCATTGCCAGACCTTCCAGGGCGGCCTTGATGTTCCCCATTGGGCATTCAATTGTTCCAATTCCCTATAAGTATCTACGCATTGCCAAAAGCCTTCGTGGGGATAGACCATCAATTCTCCATCTCTTGTCAGGTTCTCGAGAGGATTTTTCTCTAAAATGCAATTGTCGTCCTCATTTAGGTACTTGAAAAATTCCTTGTTGAATACAAAATAGCCGCCATTGATCAAGCCCCCAATGGTTTGAGGCTTTTCGTTGAATTGCATAACCCTATTGTCTTTGATGGAGACTTCTCCAAACCTTGAAGCGGGGTGGACTCCGGTCATAGTCCCTATCCTGCCGTGCGACTTGTGATAATTAATTAGGTCTTTTATATTGATATTGCCTACGCCGTCGCCATAGGTGAGCATGAATGTATCTTCCGTGATGTATTTCTCAACTTTCTTAACTCTTGCACCTGTTTGAGCATTCTCGCCCGTATCGGCTAGAGTAACGGACCAATCTTTTTCTAAATGATTATTATGAAATTGAATGCTATCTTTATTACCTAATGTAATTGTAAAATCGTTGTTCATCGCTTCATAATTCAAGAAATACTCCTTTATCATGTTTCCCTTATAGCCTAGGCATATAATGAACTCGTTGTATCCGTAATGCGCGTATATCTTCATTATATGCCAAAGTACTGGTTTATTTCCCACATGTACCATTGGTTTTGGCCGGTATTCAGTCTCTTCGCGCAAACGCGTACCTTTTCCACCACATAGTATTACGGTCTTCATTAAACGCCTCTAAACGCCTTTCAGATCAAAATTGGAATAGCACGAATCCATCAAATCTTTCCCCATATTTGTTGATTTGCGAGTTCATTCGTTTCATATTCTTAAAGGAAACAGAATTATCATGGCATTGCGGCATAATGCTCACCTTGCCAAACCCTCTTATTGCTTATTTCAATTCAGATTCTGCCGTTGTTCTCTCCACCATTCCGCATTTATCTAACCACGTCACTTATTGCCCAAAATCTCTCAATTGCTGTTATAACAAAATGTCGCATCCTTCGGCAAACCGCGTTTCATCAGCGACCAATATCCCACAACATATTGATCCTGTCCGCTAGTTTTCCGCCAGTACAGCCATTCTGCTATCCCCATTCTAAGATAAAAGGCTTGCTCTGAGATAACGCAGATACGGAATCATGAAGTAGCCCTGAGCGGACAAAGAGCCAGAGGACATCAAACTTAGGGACCCAGCGAATCTGAGGCAGCATTCCGAGGCAGCGTTGCGACTCAAATAGCTGAAGAGTCAATGCCGCTGAATCAGGACTGCACAAGTCTTATCTACCGGAGTGATCTTTCTGGCGGCTAAAATGCTCGGTTCAAAAGAGGGCTTATCTGCCAATCCCAATTCCGATAATAGAGATCTTCTATTA
>CAZPUO010000417.1:0-1597 GCA_964589745.1 uncultured Methanotrichaceae archaeon | reverse complement strand
CAGCCTATTACAGGAAGGACACTTGAATCTCTTTCCATTCCTGATGCCATGCTCACCACAGACATGGCATGTTTGGCTTGTATAGGCGGGATCAACCAGAACCAAAGGGATACCAGCTTGCAGAGCCTTGCATATCAAGAACTCCTTGAGCTGATAGGAGGCTCAACCATTGACTCTGCGTCTCTGGTTCTTTCCGGCCTTCTGGTTAACTCTTTCTCTGATTCCGGTTAGATTCTCCAGAGCAATCTTAGCAGATATCTCCTAGGCTCTGGTTACTGTGGCTTTGCTGATTTCATCTAAACGTCCACCCATAGCTTCTCCTGGCTCTATGTTGTTCAGAGAAAGGACCGATCTTGCGAAGGTCTCTGCTCTTGAGCCTTCTGCCTGCAGTTCATAAAATTCGTATAATGCCTGCTGCAGCTTGTCGGTCTTGTTATCGGCAGACCTCTTATCTGTGGCAGGTGCATGGTTTATCTCCTTTTTCGCCTGCCGGACTGCATCTGCGCCATTCAGCGTAACATTGTCTTCTTCCTGCCCTCCCGGAGCATTTTCCAACAGCTCCTGTATTATCTTTCTTTTTTCCTCTAGCGAAGGAAACAATTCTTTTAGATAACTTTCGTCAAAAATTTCAGGATAGAGTCTTTCGGGGAGCATCTTCTTGAGGGCATCAAGGTAGCGCACGTGATCCTTGATGAGATCATCATCTTTCATCGCGATCTTGAGCTCGCTGAGGCGGCCCTGAAGGAAATTGCTTGTTTCAATTTCTGAATCTATGCAGGGCCTCAGCTCGACCCTGATTCCAACTCGCCTGAGATGGTCGGCAATCGATTTTGCCTCATATTCCCCGTATGCTCCGAGCCTGAACATGAGCTGAGATAATTCGTTTCTTCTTAAATAGTTGAGGACGAAAGCGATCTACCGCGTCCAGAAGGAGAGGGGGAGAGGGAGGACTTCTCGCTGTTCCGACTGTGCCTCAACTTTTTCGAGGCTGCGGCCGGAACTCTTGCTGACGCTAGTCGGCAATATCGTCCCTTGCAATTCTGCAAGTCAAAAATTAAATAATATGAATCATTTTCGCGTTACCTCAGAGTTCTTTTGAAGAATGTCACCATCTGCCAGTAGGCATCCTTGGCCGGGAAGCTCTGCGATAACTGGCCGCTATCGATCATGAAACCGTGCGGCTCCCCGTAGTAGACCTTCAGCTCGAAGTATTTGCCCGAGGCATTTAACTCCGTTGCATAGCGATAGATGTCCGAGATCTTGCTGGCCTGATCGTGGGTTCCGTGAATCATCAGCATAGGCACCTTCAACTGGTTGATGAATTCCGCAGGCTTGGACCCATTGAGGAAGCCTCCCGAGTACGGGAATCCGTAGAAAGCGACTCCGGATTTGAACTCCATCTGGGGCAGGAAGAGCATGGTGTATCTGCCGCCAGCACAAAAGCCGGTCAGCCCGATCGTGTCCGGATTGACATCAGCTCTAGCCTTCAAAAGCGCCACTGCGTCCTTTATAAGCTGGCCGATAGTTTCATCACTGGGCGTCTTGTTGAAGGTCTGCCATTCGGGAGCCACGACGACAAAGCCTGCCGAAGCAAGGC
>CAZPUO010000416.1:0-1607 GCA_964589745.1 uncultured Methanotrichaceae archaeon | reverse complement strand
TCGATCATGGTCTCCGTTCTGGTGGGCATATCATCGATGGATTTAGAATATAATTCTGCCTTCGTTCCTTTCCCGGCTACTACGATTATCGTCCCCTGGTTGGCCGAGGGAACGAACCGATCCATGTCCAGCCGGATGTAATCAAGATCAAGGCCCATCCTCTGCACTCCCGCCTCAGCCAGGACTATGGCGTCGTAGTCTCCCTGGTTCAATTTTCCAAGTCTTGTTTGCAGATTTCCACGCAGGCTCTTCACCTCCAGATCCGGCCTGGCCTTTCGCAGCTGCGCCGCTCGCCTCATGCTGGAGGTGCCCACCACTGCGCCTGTCTTGAGGTCTTCCAGGGTGGAACCTGTGCTGCTGATAAGGATGTCGTAAGGCGAATCCCGCTTCAAGATTGCGGAAATTATGAGCTCCTCCGGCCTCTTGGTGGGAAGGTCCTTCATGCTGTGCACAGCCAGATCTATCTCGCCGCGAAGCATGCGCTCATCGATCTCCGCCACAAAGACTCCGACGCCTGATAGCTGGTGCAGAGGCTTGTCCAGGAAGACATCCCCGCTGGTCTTGACCTTGAGAAGCTCGGTCTCGACGCCCAGCAGCCGGAGCTTCTCCTGCACAATCTCCGTCTGGCGCAGAGCCAGCGGGCTGCCGCGACTTCCTACAATCAGCTTTTCAGGCAGGAACGAAACGCCTCCAGAGTGGCTTGAATTACTTCCTCGGAATGGGCAGAAGAGATAAAATCGGTCTCATACTGGCTTGGCGTAAGAAAGACACCCGAAGCTAGCATCCGTCGGAATAAGGCCAGATAGCCTAACTTATCGCATTTAAGAGCCTCTGCGTAGTTATTGGGCTTTGGCCCGAAGAAGACCTTGAACATGGATGCAATGCCGACGACGCTATAGTCCAGCTTTAGGTCATCCACAGTCTCCTGCAAGGCTTTGCGCATCGAATCGCCCACGATGTTCAGCCGCTCCAGAACTTTTTCCTTCTCCAGAACATCCAGAGTGGCCATGCCCGCGGCCAGAGAAACCGGGCTTCCGTTGAAGGTCCCGGCCTGGTAGACGCCCCCGCTGGGGGACACCTGCTCCAGAAGGCGTCGCTTGCCGCCAAAGATGCCGATGGGAAATCCGCCGCCGATGATCTTGCCAAGCGTAGTCAGATCAGGAGTTACGCCATAATATTTTTGAGCGCCACCAAGGCTCAGACGGAAGCCCGTTATGACCTCGTCGAAGATGAGAAGGACGTCGTGCTCATGCGTCAGATCCCGGACGGCCTGAAGGTAGCCCTCCTGCGGCAGCACCGGTCCGATGTTTCCCAACACAGGTTCCATTATCAGACAGGCAATCTCTCCTGGAAAGCTCTTTAGAACCTTTTCAAGGGCCGCAAGGTCATTGTAGGGCACCTGCAGAGTATTTTTGGCCGTGTCCGCAGGAACTCCCAGGGAATCCGGAATTCCCAAAGTCGTAGCTCCTGATCCCGCCTTGATCAGAACGCTGTCATGAGCCCCGTGAAATCCGCCCTCAACCTTTATGATTTTGTCCCGGCCCGTGGCTCCACGAGCCACCCGCAGCGCGGCCATGGTCGCTTCAGTGCCAGTGCTCACAAAGCGC
>CAZPUO010000415.1:0-1616 GCA_964589745.1 uncultured Methanotrichaceae archaeon | reverse complement strand
GAGCCGCTGTACCAGGCGTTGGCGGCGATGGGTGTCTGGCCGTGGAAGTGCCCCAGAGCGATGTAATCGAAGTCGCTCTTGAGGAGGCTGTCATTTAGCTCATGCTCGCCTACGCTCCTCATCTTCCGATTCTTAAGCGACTCCACCAGACCGTGCATGACCAGCACATCTCTGCCTTTACGCTCTATCTTCTGGAACTCATCCAGGTAGTCCTGAGGCTCCAGGCAGAAGGGGATGCAGTGAAAATTGTAGCCTCCAACCTCAAAGCGCTCGTACTGATATCTCTGGGCGATATACACGCCCTGTAGGCCATCGAAGAGGCGAAAAGGGCTGGTTTGAGAGTAGCTCTTGGGAGCGTCGTGGTTGCCGCTGATTACTATCACGGGGATACCGGCCTCATTCAGCCGCTGCAGGCCCCTCTGGAAGATCACCAGAGGTTTGATCTTGGGCCGGACATGGTGGAAGACGTCACCGGCATGGACCACGGCATCGGGATGAATTTGGACGATCTTCTCCACTGCCTGATTGAACCCGGAGTAGACCATCTCCTCTATCCGGTTCTGGCCATGCTGGTCCAGGCGGCTGTAGCTGGAGAATCCCAGGTGCGAATCCGCAAGATGAACGATCCTCAAGAACACCTCACCTCATTCCAGGAAAGGCTTGAAGCCTCCCCTGCTGACAAGGCCCTCCTCCTTTTCTTCCTTATCCAGGCGGCGCAAGTAATCCTCGTAGCGGTGTATCCGGGCAGGCACGGGAAAAGGAATGTCCAACGTGGAGATGATGGCCTCGCCCTTCTCCAGGGTCTGAATCTCAATATCCAAGGAAGACAGATCCTGTTTAGCTGATTCTTCGAGCTGCATGCGATCGTTTCTGTCTCCCAGGCCCATTACCACCAGGGTGTTGAACTGGGAGAGGAGCTGCTTGTCTATCAGTTTGGGTTGCTGGGTGATAGCACAAAGGCCCACTCCGAACTTGCGGCCCTCGCGAGCAATGGTCTCGAAGCGGGAGATATTGCTGCCAGCGCCCAAAACCCTCTGCGCTTCCTCGATAGTGATGAGGCAGTTCTTTCTCTCCCGGGGCGCATCTTTCTTGTATTCCTCCAGAATGTGGCGTGAGATAACGGAGAGCAAGAAGAGCTCTGATCGGTCGCTCATCCTGGGTATGTCCACCAGAACGACTTTGCCGTTTTGCAGGTTGGCCAGAATGTTGGCCAGGCTGGATCTCTTCTGGATGTACTTGTTTCTCTCCAGGACATTCTTTATCCTTCGAACCAGGACCTTAACGGTATTCTCTTTGAAGCCATCCAGGACCATCCTGTCCAGGCCCTCTGCCCCCTGGATTTCCTCCAGCCAGCGGTTGGAGTCGAAGATCCTGGAGATGGCGTCCAGGGCATCCCTCTGGGGCGGCGACCATTCATAGAGAAGCGCGATGTCCTCCGGCCGGACCTCACTTGCAGAGACTGCCAGCTCCTCCACTCCCGGATCGGAGGCGTTCTTTCGGTCAGTGGAGTAGCAGGCCAGACCTTCCCGATATCTCTTGAGATGAGTCAGCCCCTTTACCAGGCCCTTGCCCTTCAGGTATTCTCCATGAGGATCGACGATCAGAAGCCCGAACCT
>CAZPUO010000414.1:0-1634 GCA_964589745.1 uncultured Methanotrichaceae archaeon | reverse complement strand
ATATAACTTATTGTCCCAGTGTTTCATGGGGTTGCAAGGGATGGAGGGGTACCTGATATGGCTGGCGTATCTGGTGCTGGCCATTATTGCATTTAGCGCCATCCAGCTCCAGGTTGGTCGTAACAGAAGGCTGCAGAAGGACTGCCGGCAAATGCAGATCGATGTGAAAAGGCTGCATGAGGAGCTGAGGATGCGAGAGAAGAATATAGATCATCTACAGCGTGACCAAAGTCAGCTGCTAAAATGGAAAGATCGCGCCTCGGAGCTGGAAAACGAGCTGAGAACAACAAAACAAAAGCAAGATTATGCGTCGGCCCAGAGGCTGCAGTACCTGGAGGATTATTTGGCATCTTCAGGGGGAAATCCGGCAGCTCTGTTCCTGAGCACCTTCCCTCCCAAGAATCTTCATTCCTTTGAGGACTACCTTCGCAGAATGCTGGAGGGAGCAGAGTTCGAGGTCGTAATAGTATCCCCCTGGATCAAGAGGCAGGTGTGGGACAGGATAAAAGGACCTCTGCATAGGTTCGCCCGTCGAGGTGGACGGCTGAAGGTATTTATGCGCGGAAGCGAGTCCGATTACAACATAGGCCTGAGCGATGATATTCGGGCAGATGTTCTCGCCTTGGGTGGTGAGGTAGTTTCTGTCCGTCAGCTCCACGCCAAGATCTATCTGGTAGATAAGAAAGAGGCGATAGTCGCTTCCTCCAACCTCACTAAAGGTGGAATGGAGGAGAATTATGAAGCGGGGATATGGCTATGCGATCCTGCTGTTCTCAAGAAGATATGCGCTTTCGTGGACGAGCTATATCATTGCAGACAATCTTGAAGTTACTGCGTGTTGCGAGAGGCCCAAAAGGAGCGACGTCTGGATTAGTTAATGAGCTCATTTCAAAATTAACTTTGGCTACCTAGACTCAGCAATTTTTGAAATCCAAATGAGAATCAGCTAGGAAATATAGATCGTATGGATATAGCCTAAACTAAGTTGCTTGGGAGTTTTGAAATGAGTCCAATGATAGGAAAAAATCATTGAGGAAAGCGTCATAGTCCAGTTCGGAGCCATTGAAGATGCAAAACACGATTCGATCTAGGGAGGTTTATCCGCCGAATGAAGATACGTACCTTCTCCTCAAAGCGGCCCTGGCCGAGGCTGGACCCAAAGACATAACCTTGGAGATCGGCTGTGGCAGCGGTCTGATCTCCTGCGAGCTGGCTGCAAAAGTTAAGAGTCTCCTTGTCACAGACATGAATCCTTATGCAGCCAGACAGGCAAAGGCAGAAGGAATCGAGGTTGTAAGAGCTGACCTGTTCCAGGGCATCAAAGGAAAGTTTGACCTGATCCTTTTCAATCCGCCCTACCTTCCCACCAAAAAAGAAGAACGCACATCTCAGTGGATCAACTATGCTCTCGACGGAGGTGAGAGTGGCCGGGAGACCATAGACCGATTTCTGAAGGATCTAAAGGACCATCTTCGTCCAGGAGGGCGAGCTCTGCTTCTGATATCCAGCCTTACGGGGCTAAGTGCGGTCCAGGAGAAGGCTTGGGCCGAGGGACTGGACGCGAGAGAAGTGGTCAGCAAAAAATGCTTTTTTGAAAAGCTTTATGTGCTCAAGCTCGAGATCGCGCATAGTAT
>CAZPUO010000413.1:0-1650 GCA_964589745.1 uncultured Methanotrichaceae archaeon | reverse complement strand
TGAACAAGAAGACGACCACCGGCACCTGGAAGTAGGCGAACCAGCGCGGAGTCCACCAGGCCAGTCGGCCTCTCCTTGCTACTGTATCTCGATCTTTGTTGCCTTCTGCTTTGGCCTTTCTTCGGCGCGTTCGATGGCTGCCTCGAGCAAGCTGCGGATGGCGAGTAGCATCTCCTTGCGAGCTGCTCGCATGTGCTCCGCGAACTCCCCAGGCGGGGTGGTCTTGCCCTCAGCGCATGATCTCAGGCCTTTGATGCCCTCGGCTAGCCAGTCCTCGAACACGAACTCCTTCTCCTCTGCCATCACTATCACCTCCTCTCATTGCAGAACCTCTCTACTGAGCTGACTCATCCTTCCCGAAGGTCACTACTAGCATATCCTCCTTGTACCTGGCACCCAGCACATTGAGGTTCACCAGAGCTCGCGGCAAGATGATGTTCCGCTTGCGGTTACCGATGTGCACTATCAGCTCATCCCCGGAGCGGGTCAAATGGATGTCTCCCTTCTCCACAAAGGGCAAGAGGATACTCAAAAGATAGCAACTATCCCTCTTCTCCACCCTGTGCGCCTGACCCATGAAGTAGATTTTGGTTGGGTCATCGTCGCCATAGATGGCCTGGGCCATGTGTCTGAGCATGACATCGCCGACCACCTCCTGGTCGAAGAGCGGTACCTGGAGGATAGGCAAGGGTAAGAATGCCTCCTCGACCATGCGGCTGTACTTTTCCTGGTTCTCCTTCCAGGAATCGAAATAGCTGTCTTGCACCCTGCTGGGGATCAAGCGGTTGGAGATCACGGCGTCGGTGGCATACCCGTAGAGATTAAGATACGCATAAGTACGCTGGGCCTCTTTGATGACCATCTTCTCCGGGTTGAGCATCAGACGCACCAATGACTTCTGGGGATCGGCCAGTAGGGCGCGCATGCGATGCAGCTGCATGATCAACTCTTCCATGGAGTCAAACACCTCATCGTCAGGGATGGGCAGATCGGTGATGGCCCGCAACAAGGGACGGCTGAGCTGCACCGTCTTCTTCCCTATCGGGAACATCCTCTCCATGTACCAACTGGCCGTATCGGGCATGGAAAGGAGCTGCAAGGTAGCGCCCGTGGGGGCGCAGTCAACGATTATCACCTCGTAGTCACAGTCATCGTGGAGGTGGACGATTTCCATCAGGCTGGCCAGCTCCTCCATGCCAGGGAAAACGCTCAACTCTTCGGCGACGAGATCGTCTAGGCCCCTCCATGATAGCACTGTAGACATGTAGCGCTGGACGTTGCTCCAGTATCTGTCCAACTGATGCAGGACGTCGAGCTCCTGACCCCAGAGGTTGGGCGCTATCCGAGTCGGCTCCGGCCCCAGGGGCAGGTCGAATGAATCGGCCAGGCTGTGGGCGGAGTCGGTGCTGATCACCACAGTACGGTAGCCGAGGTCGCTGCATTGCAGGGCCGTGGCCGCAGCCACGCTGGTCTTGCCCACACCTCCTTTGCCGGTGAAAAGTATGATCCTCTTCATATGAGCCACATCCCCTCTCCTGCTTTGCTTCACCACGTTCGTCGTCAGTCTCATCGTTTATCCGCTCTCAATCCATTAGCCTACTCATATCTCAGCGCCTCGATGGGATGCAGGACGGCTGCCCGCCAGGCAGG
>CAZPUO010000412.1:0-1652 GCA_964589745.1 uncultured Methanotrichaceae archaeon | reverse complement strand
GGTATAAATACGGCCAATCATCCCAATGAAAGCCCAATTTATTGATGAGCAGACCATAAGACAAAAAGCTAAAAAGAAGAAGGACTACAGGAAAAAAGAAGCGTGACTCGGAAAACTTTTTTATAAATAAATGAGTCTGTCGAAAACAATTGTTAGTCAATGTTCACCAGTGTTGAATTTGTTTTATGGTTTTTTTCTGGATTACGCAACCTTTTTTCTGTAAAATTGAGTCAAGAATATCCCTAATCAATTAGATGTTCAAAATTCTCCTTGAACAATAGTGTTTCCCAATTTGCCATTCCTCGCTTATTTCCATCAGGATGGCGGAAATCAATCTAAGGCATGAATTCTCGTTTGGGAACACCCCTACCACTCTGGTCCTCCTTCGAATTTCCTTGTTGATCCGTTCAAGACTATTGGTGGTCCGGATGGATCGGCGATGCTCGAGCGGAAAATCAAAAACTGTAAAGCCTTCTGCCAAATTTTCTTCCAGCCAGGCAGATAACCTTGGAGCAGTAACCGCATATTTCCGGATGGCAGCCTGAAGGTATTTTTCTGCAGTAACTTTATCTGGCGCATTGAACATGTTGCGGATGTCAGCTGCTACCTCATAACGCATGGCCTGCCTTGGCACATAGGACTGGGCATTCTGCTGCAAGTGGAACTGGCACCGCTGCCAGGGCACACTACCCAGGATGGCTCTTCTGGCTGCTCCCAAGCCTTGATGGTCATCACTAATCACCATTTGAATTCCATGCATACCACGGTCTTTCAGTCCTTTCAAAAAGGCTTTCCAATGCGTTTCATGCTCACTTAGTGACACCGATACCCCTAAAACCTGCCTTTCGCCCTGCGGTGTGATGCCAGAGGCCACCAAAACCGCTGCATCCCGCACCTGACCAGACTCCCGCACCTTCTCATAGCGGGCATCCACGTACAAATAAGTGATTTCACCCAGAGACCTTTCGCGCCATTCCTGCAACGCTTGGTCCAATTGCGCTGTTGCCCGGCTGACCTGCATGGCTGAAAACTCCACCCCGCATAATTCTTCGGTGATGCTCTTTACTTTCCGCGTGGACACTCCCTGCACGTACATCTCGGCCAGGGCTGCTACCAGCGCCCTTTCGCTTCTCAACCCCTTTTCCAATGCTGAGGGATAAAAGCCTCCCTCTCTCACTTGGGGCACGGCAAAGGTGATCTCGCCAATCCTCGTCCGCACGGTCTTGGGCTTGTAGCCATTGGCATGCCCCTTGCGCTCATCGGTTCTCTCGTACTCCTCCGCTTGCAAATACTTTGATCTTTCCACCTGCATGGCTTGATTGAGCAGAACCCTCAAAAGCTCGGGGCTGGCGTCCAATCCCTTTTCCAACAAATCCTTGCTGAGCTTATAATCATCTTGGTGAGTCATGGTAGTCTCCTATTCTGGTTTGGTTACCTTGTAGGATACTCCTGACTCACCCATCTTGTTAAGGTCCTGATTTTACAGAAAGAATGTTACACTAACCACTGAAAGATTTTTCTTAGAATTGGTTAATCCAACCTAAACTATTTGTTTATCAAATTAATTCAATGGAAATACTTTAATTTCATATCCATGTGATTCTGCATAAGAGACTGCGGCAGATCTTATTTTGGCATTGCTACAATTTAGG
>CAZPUO010000411.1:0-1681 GCA_964589745.1 uncultured Methanotrichaceae archaeon | reverse complement strand
CCGATACCTGATCCTGCGGCCCCATCTGATCCACGGCGATCTTGGCCGCTTCCTTCATGCTGTGTAGCTTAGCTCCCTCCATTGAGCCGCTATGATCCAGTACCAGCGCAAAGTTGAGCGGCATCTGGACATTGGCTACCACCGATGTGGGTCTGGCCTCGATGAGAACGTAGGACAACTGCTGTCCGCCTGTCACGGGCAGGTACTCTTTGTTGATGGATACGGTTAGATTCACCTCTCCAGCCATTTAGACCTCCTTAATGCGGTTCCTCTATCGATCGTGCAGCAGGGTTCTTGCCACGTTCCAACCTTCCAAAAGTATTGGAAAAACCACCTCCCTCCGATTCGATTTTCCATCTACGCCCTGATCTCAAAGAGCCTTCCATCTCCTGTTCTCATGAGTAAAACTGGAGCGGCCCAATCCATTGGTGCCTGCAATCCCGTAGCCGCCAAGACATTCTTTCTGCCCATGTACATACACCCCTCCAGAGGAGCTCCTCGGGCCAGTCTGCAATAAAAGCCTTCGGAGAAGGCAATGGCGCTCTCGTCGGAGATGTCAGCCTGCATAGCTACGACGGCTGGGATGCCAGCCCGTACCAATGCGATGGCCGTGGATACTGATGGCGATCCTCTCGTCACCTCTCCTGTTCCACAGGCATTCAATACAGCTAGCCTCAGTCCTGAATCACGAAGCAATATGCCCAGCTCCCCTGCTGTGACAGGTTCGCTCCTTCCATCGATACCCATCAGTATCAGCCGACTTTCTGCATCGTCGTCGCCAGCAGAGCCATAGCCGATGAAATGAAAAACGTGGTAGCCTTGGTCCAGCCAATCGGGTAGCTTGGCGCGCGGCAGTTTCAAGCGAACGCTCAGGTCAACGAGTTTTCTTTTCTTTAGCGGAGCCAGCTTGGCGTGGAGACGCCCCTGCTCCCTACGCACGTCCAGCGGTGGTAGATCAGAAGGACTAGCGGCGACCACCAGAATGCGGAGAGGGGGCTGCGTCTGTAGTGCTGATACAGGCTGTGGCTCAACGGGATAGCGGATCATGGGAGTCTGAGCAGCAAGGGCGAGGAAGCTGTCTGTTTCCTGGTCATACGCCAGCTCCCAAGGCAACGCCTGAAGCTCCGGGGATTCAATTCGCAGCCTGAGCCGCAGGCCCTTTTCCTCTTCCTCCGAAGCAGCCAGGCTCGCTCGATAGAGGCCCTCAATTGGGACAGGAAACAGCCAATGAAATAGCAGCGTGCCAAACTCCAGGACCCTCGATGCACTCAGTTCTTCTTTCCTTTTCCTGACAAGCTCAAGGAGGAAGGCTGCGGCCTCAAGCTCTACTGCCATAGGAACACCGACGCAAGAGTCACCGCGTGGCGAATAAATGACTCGCACCTCGCTGTTCTCGAGATCACCGGTAAGTAGTAGATCAAGATCATCATATGCCAGCCATGTTCTCTTTTCCCACTCAACTCGGCGCTTCCGAGAAGATTTCCCCCTGGTTGCTTCCTCCATCAGTGGCATTTCTACGCCGCCGATCAAGAATGCATCCCCCCATTGTACCAGTAATTCCTCCTTCAGCAAAACTTTCAAGAAGGCACCAACCGTCGCGCGCCGATGTCGGTCCGTAGGCGAGATAGTCACCGGACTTTGCCTGGCTGCCTGCCTGATATCTGACTCGGTCACCTTGTCC
>CAZPUO010000410.1:0-1692 GCA_964589745.1 uncultured Methanotrichaceae archaeon | reverse complement strand
CCTTTAGCCCTTCGCCTATAGCCACCAATCCTTCTCCTATTGCCCATAGCCTATCGCCCCTTGCCGGTTTTGACCATGTCTTCCACCAATTCACCCTCCGCATCCCGAACGGTTCTTCGCCATCCAGTGAATATTCTCCTATAGCCATTAGCCTTTCGCCCTTAGCCGCAGGTGCCCTCAGCCCTTCGCCCTTAGCCGATGATCCACCGTCCGCTAAAAGAGATGCGCTCCAGAAATACCTTAAGGATAACGGCATCGACAGCATGGTCTATTACCCCGTTCCCTTGCATAAGATGAAGGTATTTGAAGGAAGGTGTATGGTTCATGGCGAATTAAGTGAAGCTGGAAAAGCGGTAAAGGAAGTATTGAGCTTGCCTATTGAACCGTTACAAGGCCAAGATGTTGTTGTGGATGTGGCACGATGCATTGAAAGGTTCTTCTCATGATGTGTCACTTCATATGGCAACTTATGGAATTGTCAGAATGAACAAGGGATTGCGCATTTTTATCTTTAGTATTTTGACCGTAATGCTATCGTACAGTTTCGTGATAGCTGATGCAAACAAAGGACCGACCACTCCTTCATCGTCGCCGGGAGTCCCCGATGCTTTTATGAAGCTTCTGAATGACATTAACGTGGAAAATGCCGACAGTCTTTACGTAGCCCAGCAGAGACTTATGGTGCCTGTAACGGGAGCATTTCAAAAAGGACACAATGATTGGCAAAGCGCCATTCTAAAGAAACTTACCGAATCACTTAACAAAACAACAACATTAGGTAAAATTAGAGAAAGCAGCGCTCACGGTAAAAGGGTTGCCGAAGAAAGGCTTTTGAATCCTCTCAAAAGCGGCAAAGACGAAAGGCAAATATTCCCGACCAGGTTCCTGGATAAAGAAATGATGCCACCGGGAGCGCCACCGCAATACATTATCAAAGAAGATTCCCTGCATCATTTACAGTTCAGCTATCTGATTTCATACGTACTGAAAAATCTATACGCCTCACTCTCTTCAAGGGCACGTCCTTCAACAAGTCAAGAGGAAGCTTATGCGCAGGCTGCATTCCCTTTTTTAATACACAGTATTGTAGAATCGTATTGGCTCGATGTTGAAGCATGGCACTGGCCGGGTCCTTACCGCAACATGAAAGAGCGGGTAGTAGCACGACTGGATTGGGAAAAGCATCCTGAATTGCAGGGCAAACTTTACTACAAGGCTTTCCACGATGCAGATCTGTTTTTCTTTGCCATAGCAGCCGATCTGATGAACGTAAAATATTTGTCGGAAAAGACGTCGATTCCCATCAAGCTAAACGAGAAAGACGAGAAGCTGTTGGAAGAGATCCGAAGCATGACTTTGCGTGTGATTAAACAGCGCCTTGAGTCGAATGACGGTTTTAATTGGCAGGTAGGTGTCTGGGCTGATCACCCCGATTATCTTCATGCCGCGTGTACCGGTGACAAAATGCCGGAAACAGAGTGCCGAAAGGCAGATGTGTCCGAAGACACTGCGCATTTTCACCGCTGGCCCTGGTGGTTGAGAAGCTATAGAGATTCATGGCCCAACAAAAGTGAACAATATCATTATTATCAGTCCCTCCTCACAAGGCTGGCGAGACAGTTTGTCGTAAAAGTTGCAGCAGAAAAGGAAGAAGGGGTTCTTCTGAATAACTACATGGACGGTTCAAACGGA
>CAZPUO010000409.1:0-1702 GCA_964589745.1 uncultured Methanotrichaceae archaeon | reverse complement strand
GGCTTGGGGAATACGCTGTTGCTATAGTCAAGGCTTTCATCAAAATGTATGAATTTATTTTCGGGAAATTCCTGGGCCACTTCCGATGTCACCTCAACCATATCATATGTCCCGGTGATAATTAGATCCCAATACTCTTCAGCCACATTCTCTAAAGTTGATTTCCATTTTATGCGATCAAATCCGGCCTCAAAAACCTTGCCTCCAATTCCATACCCTTCTTCTTCAGCAAATAGCCTCACCGAAGCGCTATCAAAAAAGGCGGATCTCTCAAAGTGCTATTCAATACAAGCGCCACTTTCAGTGACTCAACGTCCGGTATGCTGTGGGGCGGGGCTCACCCGGGTCATTCCTGGCTAAGGTTCTCCACAATCCCACGGAAATACCGGCTGTTTTCAGCCAGATCAGGCCCGTGTTTGAATAGACCGCCTCCGATCAGCAGCATAATGTCGTTTCCGTAAACCTCCATCGATTTCGGAATGCTGTCAAGCCCCATACCACCTGCTGGACATGGGAAGATAGGCTTCAAGGCGCCCATCGGCTCCTTGGCTCCCTGCATGATCTGCCTACATTCATCGACACTAAATGAAAAACGGCCTCCGAAATTTGGGTATATTGTTGCGTCTGCACCCGCCAATCTAGCAATCTGACCGAAAAGTACTGAATGTGATATGCCATGATCACTTAATACATAACTCCCTTGAAATGCCGGATGACTGAATATCGGGAGCGCTATTTCATCATCTTCCGCGATTTCTCTCATCGCATCAAAACCAGTCAATCCAGGTATTATCATCAACGCCTTTGCTCCGGCATTTTTAGCAAACCTTGCCCTCGAGACTATTTCATCGAACGGTGCCGAGATATTGGGCACGTAAATACAGTTGTAGCCGGTTTCTTTATTAGCCTTTTCTACAGCCTTTATGCATAGGCTTATTCTCTCCTCGTAAGGTGAGAAACACTGGTTTGAGAGGCCATGATCATCCTTGATGACATCAATTCCTCCCAAAGCGAATTGATATGCTAACTTTGCTATATTTTCTGCGGATAATCCCATCGGTTTTAATGCCGTAAAAAGTAGTGGCCTTTTTTCCACACCGATAAGCTTTCTTATACCATCTATACCAAAACGGGGCCCTTTAAATAATCTTAAGATAGATTCCGACAAATCAAGATGCTCTACCCTGATTCCAGTCTGAATGCTTGAATTCCCAAAAATTACATTCAGAAGCTGCAGTAATTCATTTGAGGCACACTCTATTGCATAACTTATGGCCGCCATATAAGTGTCTTTGTCACATTCTTCAAAGTGTTCAATCCTACCAACAATAGATTCGTCAACGTTGACTTCGGGTAATAACTCCGCAGGAAACTCAACCGTTTGCTCAATGCATATCCCCAATGCTCTAGCGTACGCTTGTTCCCTGTTCCCCTGAATTCTGTATACCACCTGAAAGCGCTCGCCTGATAAAGACTGTATATTATTCTCATCAACAAACATATCTCATCCTCCTCAACTGGCTGATAATTACTGAGATTCCGCTTTGGCTAAACTATGTACTTCGGGCATAAACGTTGTAGGCAATTCCTCTTCTACAATATGAAAACGATTATTAAGCAGTATCTCTACGTTTTTGATCAGCGATATTATGCCTATTTCATATCCCGGCTTTAATCGCTGAATCCTAATCCCACCTAGTAC
>CAZPUO010000408.1:0-1704 GCA_964589745.1 uncultured Methanotrichaceae archaeon | reverse complement strand
GCACAAAGCCGCTACAGGTTACGGAAGTCCGACAGCTTTTGCCCTGCATCGCCGACACCTCCAAGTTCAGGATCATCGCCCGGATGGAGCCAGCGCTGGGTGGGGCTCTGAAGCTCTTGGAGCCTCTCTTTCCCAGGGCCAGGTACTCGGAGAAGATCGGGGCATTGATCATCCAGAAAGGGAACATCCTCATTACCCTCTACTCCACGGGCAACGTAACCATGACCATGATCGGGAGCGAAGACGAGGCAAAAGCGATCCTGGAACGCCTGAAGGATACCATCAACGAGGCCATCGCCAGGGGGGTGACGCCCGTCCCAAGAGAAAAGGTCAAGCTGGACCATACAGAGGTTTACAAGTACCTGCCAAAGACAGACTGCAAGATCTGCGGCGAGCAGAGCTGCTACTCCTTTGCCATCCGTCTGGTGGGGGGCGAGACCTCCTTGGAGAAGTGCACGCCCCTTCTGGAACCAAAATTTGCCACCAACCTGGAGACGCTGCGAGCATTGCGAGAGTACCTTTGAGAGCGGTGCTACTAGATGGGCGTGATTACTATTATCCTGACGGATGGCCCCTACATCTCCGAGTATGCAGAGATGGCCTACAAGATCGCCAGGGCGGCGCTAAAGAAGCACAGGGTGAACATCTTCCTCTATCTGGATGCGGTGCATATCCCAAAAAAGGGCCAGAATCCGGCATTTTTTGCCAACGCGGGAGAGCTCTTTAGGGAGCTGACCACACTCGGCGCCAGCGTGGAAGCGTGCCCACGGTGCGCCACGGCGCGGGGCTACGCGCCGAAAGATGGTAAAAGCGAGGATTACCTTGCCGAGATTAAGATCACCAGCCTCTACCGCCTGGCAGAGATGCTGGAAGAGAGCGACAGAGTGGTGGCCTTATCGAGATGAGATCGGTCTTATTTCTCCTGGACAGCGCCCCCTACGGCAGCGAGAAGGCTTTGGGTGTGCTCAATAGTGCGGCAGTGAGCATCAAGATGGATGTGGCCGTGGGCCTTTACGCAGATGGAGTGTACCTGGCTCTGGCGGGTCAGGACAGCAAAGCGCTCGGGGTTCCCAACCTCTCTGATATTGTCTACGCCTACCCGGAGATAAGGTTCTTAGCCCATGAGCCCTCGCTGGCAGAACGAGGCCTCTTGAGCCAGAGCCTGATGGAGAGGGTAGAGCTTTTAGACGAGGAGTTGTTCCTGGAGGAGATCCTGGCCGCGGAGTCTATAGTCATATTATGAGGTGTCCGATGAACAGAAAAAGCGAATCGCATTCCGATCTTGAAAATCAAAGAAAGGATATATTTCTGCTGACCAAGCCCCCTCACAGCGATCGTGCCAGGCTATGCCTGCAGTTGATCGGTCAGTCGAAGGATGCGGTTCTTTACCTGGCCGGAGACGGAGTCTACAATCTGCTGGGCGAGGCTCCTGTGGTGCTGCCGCGGGAGAGGATTGTAGCTTGCCGGGAGGATCTGCAGGCAAGAGGCGTGTCTATGGAAGGGAAGGCAACTGTGCCGGTAGATTTTTATGAGCTGCTGGTGGATGACGTTATGTCCGAAACGGCGCGGGTCTATACATTTTAATTTTGAAAAAAATAAGAGTCAATAAAGTCAATAAACAAAAATGAAAGCACCAAGAAAAATAAGTAATAGTCAAACGTTGCGGCGGCGGACCCCGCTGCAAGCAGGCGGGGCATGTTCCCG
>CAZPUO010000407.1:0-1711 GCA_964589745.1 uncultured Methanotrichaceae archaeon | reverse complement strand
TTCGCTTTATTTATAAAGAAGCATAAAAACTGATAATTAAATGTTGCGCAAAATGCCAACCTAGCCTCGGCGATAAGGTTAAATCCCAATTATCAGTTTCAGATATCAGCCCGGTGGTGTAGCGGCCAAGCATAGCGGGCTCTGGCCCCGCCGACGAGAGTTCGAATCTCTCCCGGGCTATATTCCCCTTTTTTAAGGGCTTTTATATGGTTGCATGCTGCTCCAGCATATTGCAGTGTTATAGGAATAGAAATAATTAGGTGAGTTTGGTTATTATACTTAGAATTTTAGGTGAAAGCCATGAGCGAAAAAACACAAGCTGTTGGATTGCCTTTGTTGGGCTGCAAGGCGCCCGACTTCGAAGCGCCAACCACGCAGGGGACATTGAGGTTATCGGATTTCGAAGGGGGTTGGCTAGTGCTTTTCTCGCACCCCGCAGACTTTACGCCTGTCTGCACAACGGAGTTCATCGCCTTCTCGAAGCTCAACGAAGAGTTCAAGAAGAGGAATACGCAGCTCCTTGGTCTGAGCGTCGATAGCATTTCCGCCCACATTGCCTGGGTAAAGAACGTGGAGGAGAAGATGGGGATCAAGATTCCGTTCCCCATCATTGCCGATCTGAATAAGGAGGTGGCAATGAAGTTTGGCATGATCCATCCCGACCAGAGCAAGACAGAGACTGTCAGGTGCGTCTTCATAATAGACCCTGAAGGGAAGATGAGGACAATCCTCTACTACCCGCTGACGACCGGACGCAATATGCAGGAGATCTTGAGGATCATAGATGCGCTTCAGACATCGGACAAGCTTAAGGTGGCCACACTAGCAAACTGGCAGCCCGGTGATCCTGTGATTGTTCCTTCTCCAGTGACCATGGAGCAGGCCGATGAGAGGTTGAAGGCAGGGTTTGACTGTAAGGACTGGTACCTCTGCTTCAAGAAGCCGTGATCACCATGCCGTGCATCTCGCCAGACGGTAAGCCGACCGAGAGTGGCATTGCAATGCTAAAATCCATCAAATCTGGCTCCACTTCGCCTAATGATATCGCCGCTTCCACGGGCCGTCAACTTTTTTTGGTAAGGAGCGGCCTTAGGGAACTCGCTACAGCTGGATTGGTGGAGCTTCGCGATGGCCGATACTTGTTGACTCCGGTGGGAGAGAAAGCAATCCAATAAAGCTGGACACCCTTTTTTTATTTTTTCTGCGATTTCCTGATTGAATGAATCCCTGCCCAATCCAGCTGGCCATAGGCACTCCTCCCGCATGCCCTGCAGAGGTGCAAGTCGCCCTGCCTGAAGGCCTTGACCTTCATGACCCTCTCCCCACAAATTCCGCAGATGCGGCTGTCCAAGATGCGGCTATAACCTGGGATCTTTAGGCTGACCTCCTCGATTTTGAAGAGCCTCTCTGCAGGTATCTCCAGTATCTCGAAGCAATGCCTCTGGTTAAGCAGCATAATGCGCTCCTCCTCCTTGGGTGTCGCCTTTCTCTTGTTCACAATCTTCAGATAGAGCTTCTGTGCCTCGGGATTCTTGTCCTTCAGCAGATTAAAGGCATCTGGACGGACTGAGATGCGTATGCCATTGCCGTGTCTGTCCACAAGGCTGAATGCAGTCTTTCCATAGTCCCTGTATACCAATGCGTTATTCCCAAGGCTACAGCCAGTGACCATCTGAACGCCGTCGGCAAAGCAGTTGTTGGTCTCGACGAC
>CAZPUO010000406.1:0-1722 GCA_964589745.1 uncultured Methanotrichaceae archaeon | reverse complement strand
TTTGTGAATAGGACCGATAGCCATGCACAGCAGTTTAAAAATTCAAAATCCGGCAATTGGGAATTTTGTAAGGTCTCCTCACCGATAACTGAAGATAAGATCAAGCGACACGTAAAGGGAGAAGTCACTTTAGGGAGCTATGAGATTGCTCTTGACGATACAGTTACCTGGTGCGTTGATGACATTGACTCCCATAATGGAGAGACGGATGCCAGAGAGAAGGTGACTAGTTTAGCTTCAACCTGTAGGTTCTACCATATTCCCTTTTTGCTGGAAGCCTCGGGAAGCATGGATTCTTATCATTTCTGGATATTCCTCAGCAGAACTCGGACTTATAATGCATTTCGTTTCATCAGGCAAATAAACTTCGAGGCAGGCGTTGAATGTGAAGCATGGCCGAAGCAGAAGAGTCTGAAGGACAAGAACGGAAAATACGGGAATTTGGTTAAACTGCCGGTCTGCTATCACAACAAGAGCAAGAGCCGATCGGCTTTTCTTGATGTTGATACCTTCGAACCTCTGGAAGGTTCCATTTCTCACCCTGGCCTGGTGCATCTCCTGGAGATCCCAGATTTATCTGAGTCCAGCTCTGAGGGAATGCCCAAGGTATCCATCCGTTATGAAACCAAAAGAAAGGCATGCTCAAGCAATGCCCTAGATTACTGTATGCAGAGAGCCTTGGAAGATAAGCTCTCTCTGGAAGGCTCAGAAGGGCATCACCTCCGGCTGGCAATGGCCGTAAAAGCACAGCATATTGGCCTGCCTGCAGAGAAGGCAGCTCAACTGTTCCAGAATCAAGAGGACTATGATCATGATATCAGCCTGAACAAGGTACTGGAGACTTGGAGCTATGCCTATTCTACCTGGTCATGTGAAGCCCTGCGTGATAAGTGCGGTAAGCTGATCAAAGGCTATTGTTCGAGCTGTCCATTCAATCATGTCACTGGTGAGAAGGTGAATGCATGAAACAAGGACCAGCTCTGAGGTGGGCCGGGGGATTGAGACATATTTCGATATTCAGAGGTTCATAAATGTCAGAGAATAATACTCCTAAACAGACACGAGGCGTAACCCTTCGTGAGCCAAAAGACGTTCGCAGAGTTTGCCAGCGGATAGTCTCCAAGGCTTTCCAGCAGGGCGAGGAGCTGCAGTACTCTGGCCGCATATCTCAGCTCATGGGCTGCTGGATGAAAGCCTGGGAGCTGGATAAGCTGGCTGACATTGAGCGGCGGCTTGAGGCCCTGGAGAAAGCGAAGGAGAAGTAATGAGCCGATATTCTCCTTACCTTCGGCGACTGCAACTGCTTGAACCGCCGCCCAAATACGTCGAGCCCTGGCCGCCGGCAGAAGGCACGCTAGAATGGGCGATGATGGAGGGCATGAAGGCAGATGGATTAGAGATGCCAGATAAGCCTGCCAATGAATCTGGATTCATGTTCCTGGCGAGGCTGGAAGCTCCCAGACTGTGGGGTGATTACCACGCCCAGGATTGATTCCCTCATGGTCCGGCTTAGGGAGCTGGAGAGCAGTGGCGGCTATGTGACTCTGCAGGATGGCACCAAATTTAGGCCGAAGAACTCCGGCATAAGTATGCTCTTTAGTGCCACAAAATTGGGGCGTGACCTTGGAAGGGAGCCGATGCTAGCCGATTTCTCCGGAGACGTGCAAGAGCAATGGCGCTGTTATGCGAAATGGAGCCCAGACCCTGCGCAGCATGGCCAAA
>CAZPUO010000405.1:0-1736 GCA_964589745.1 uncultured Methanotrichaceae archaeon | reverse complement strand
CGCCCACGTCGTTTGTCTGGCAGGGCCGGGAGTACGAGATCGTGGAGATAGAGCGGCAGTACCGGCGGCTGGATTTCAAACAGGCCTGGTGGGCCCGAAGGCATCGCGACTACTACCGCGTGAGGACGGACACGGGACAGGTGTTCGAGATGTATTTCCACCGCGGGCCGGGGAAGCGGTATTGGGTGTTGTATAGGGAGTTTAGAACATGACCAAGATTGACCCCTGCTACTTCGATCTGCAGATCTACGCCATCTACCGCGCCTTATGGGAGCGGTGGGGCGACGAGGCGTGGCACGTGGTGTGGCGCTCTGGCGAGGTGTTGTTCGACGAGATCGAGCCGACATTGGAGCTTACCTCCGACGACACCCCGTTCAGCGCCATGCGACGCCTGGCGGACTATCTGCGCCAGGTGGGATACGTGGAGGACATCGCCGTTCGCCAAACCGGCGAGGACGAGCTGAAGTACGAAATGCTCAACCCGGCCATCCTCCCTGGGGCCAGGCGCCTCATCGCCGAGGGCGCAGTGCCAGCTCACATCTCGACCACCCTGATGTTCGCCCTGCTCAGAAAGCGCTTCGGCCTGAAAGCGGAGATGATCGGCCAACCCAGGCTGCTGCCCGACGGACGGGCGATTGAACGTTGGAAGCTGTCAGCGATTGAGGAGTAGAGTCTTGCATGTCAGCAGTCGTTGTCCTCGATGCCAACGGTCAGCAACTCGCGCCCACCACCGCTGAGAAGGCACGGAAGCTCATCGCGCAGGGCAAGGCGGCACTGGTCAGCGAGGAGCCCTTCACCATCCAGCTTCTCTACAGTGTAGAGTTGCCGCCGAAGCCGGCGGAGGTCCAAAAGCCAGGCGAGGGGAAGCGCATCCTGCTCCACATCTGCTGCGGGCCGTGCAGCACCTACCCCATCGAGCAGTTGCGGGAGGAGGGATTCCAGGTCACGGGCTTCTGGTACAACCCGAACATCCATCCCTGGCAGGAGCACCAGCGGAGGCGGGAGAGCCTGCAAAAGTACGCCGAAGCGGTCGGCCTGCCCATGATCTGGCACGAGCAGTACGAGATGCCCCTCTACTTGCGAGCGGTGGCGGGGCACGAGAGGTTCAGAGAGCGCTGCCGCATCTGCTACCAGATGCGCCTGGAGAAGACAGCGCAGGTGGCCGCTGAGGGTGGTTTCGATGCCTTCACCACCACCCTCCTCATCAGCCCTCATCAGGACCAGGCTCTGATTCGCCAGATCGGCGAAGAGGTGGCTAGAGAGTGGGGATTGGAGTTTTACTTTGAAAACTTCCGCCGTGGCTGGTCGGAGCGGGGGCGGCTCACCCACGAGCACGACCTCTATCGTCAGCAATACTGCGGCTGCATCTACAGCGAGTGGGAGCGTTACAACGAGGCGCACATTGACGAATTGCTAGCTGAATTGCGCTGATGCTTTGCCCAAATTCGATTAGTATATCGAGGAGGAGGTATCATGATTGCCGTTAGACAGATCGCTCAGGAGTTTGCGTTAAGCGAGGAGGAACTCGTTCGCCAAAGCCTGCGTGCTTTTCTTCTCGATAAGGTACAACTGTTAGAGTCCGAGCGGAGAGCCAGGTGCGCCAAGTTCGGCGTGTCCTCCCTTGAGGAGATGGATGAACTAATCAGAAATGGCTCGGTGGAGGAAGAAGACATTCTGGAAGATTTTCAGAATGTTGACTACTTGACCACGGAGATAAAACGCATCCAAGGGTTATT
>CAZPUO010000404.1:0-1737 GCA_964589745.1 uncultured Methanotrichaceae archaeon | reverse complement strand
AACATTCCCTTCACCTCGGAGAGCAAAGACGCCGTGGCAGATGTGCCTGAGATCCTGGCGGAGATCGACCTGGGACTAAAGGAGGTGGCACGAAAGCTGCGCCGCTACCTGAGCCGTCAAAGCAGCCTTTCCGAGCGCCGGGAGAAGGAGGAGATCATAAGAAAGATCCTCCCCCGGATTGCCAAGAAGCTCTCCGATGTCCTGGAGAGGGAGGAGCCGGACATCGGACCAGTGGTGGCCAAGATCATGGGCAACCTGCTGGTGCACCGCTATGCGACGCAGCAGAACGGCCTGACAGAGGTCAAGATCGAGGTGGAAAATCACAGTGATCTGTTGAGGGCCTTCAAGTTGCATGAGGTGCTGAGGCAGGAGGCTGCATCTGTTTCACCGGCTGCCAAGGTCGTTCCCTTGGGTGACGGCTACGATTACCATTGGAAGCTCTCTTTAGGCCCTGGAGAGCGAGTATCTTTAAGCTACAGCGTTCCTACTGATGATACATCCTTTGGGGAGCCTGTGGTGGAGGGGCTGGAGGCAGAGATCGTCACGGGGGCCAGGGTGATCTAACAAATGGAAAAAGCAGAAAAAACCCAAGAGAAGCTGCTTGGTCTGGCCGCCACCCTCTACGATCAGTTTTTGCAGGGCATCGTGCCCCATATCTCCCTGCCCTCCCGGACCAAGAGCAATATCGAGTACAGCTCCAAGGACGATGTCTGGGTCTATGGAGATCAGGAAACCTTGCGTAGCGTCAAAACTGTTCGCGGGGCCAAGACTCTGCTGAAGACGGTTCATTTGACGGAGCTGCTCATAAAGGAGCACCTGAAGAACAACCGTGGATCGACCCTCAGGGAAATCTACTACATCTCTGAGAACTGGGATCTTGCGAAGTTCCATGAGCAGGCTGAGAGCGACAGGCTGATCGAGGACCTAGAGATCGTGACGGCGCTGCAGAGGGAGGACTTTCACGTCCGGCCGGAGGAGGACGGGGCGGCGGTCTTTGGGCCGCTGCGACTGCGGGAGCAAACCCGCCGCGGTGAGAGGGAGATGCACTGCCAGGAGGATGTGGGCGAGGCAGGCTATCAAATACCCTTCAATGTGGACAATATCCAGTTCCTAGGCCACGACGCAAAATTGGTCATGGCCATTGAAACGGGCGGGATGTATGCCCGGCTGATCGAGAATGGTTTTGACGAAGAGTACGGCGCTATCCTGGTGCATATCAAGGGACAGCCTGCAAGGTCCACACGTCGCATCATAAAAAAGCTCAACGACGAGCTGAAGCTGCCGGTCGTGGTCTTTACGGATGGCGATCCCTGGTCCTATCGCATCTTCGCCAGCATCGCCTACGGAGCCATAAAGAGCGCTCATCTCTCTGAACATCTGGTCACGCCTGCGGCTCGCTTCCTGGGCGTTCAGCCCAGCGATATCGTGGATTACAACCTATCCACGGACAAGCTCACCGATCAGGATATCCAGGCGCTGCGCGCTGAGCTGACCGACCCGAGGTTCAACACGCCCTACTGGGAGAAGCAGATCAAGCTGCAGATGGACCTCAAGAAGAAGGCAGAGCAGCAGGCCTTTGCCGGCAAGGGCTTGGACTATGTGACTAAAACCTATCTGCCAGAGCGGCTATCCGAGATGGGGATCATCTAAGGGATGCTCTGCCGCGGTCATCGATTTTCACGGAAAGAAACAGGCCGGATGCTCGCGACTTCAGTCGTGAGAGGAAGGCCGTTCCTA
>CAZPUO010000403.1:0-1773 GCA_964589745.1 uncultured Methanotrichaceae archaeon | reverse complement strand
GATATACAGACATGGAAGAGGAGAATCTCCAAACGTCTGCTTTTGTACAAAAGCCTCTGACGGAGCTGGGGCTGAAAAAATATGATGGCCCACTGGCTGAGATTATCGGTGAGCTTCCTGTGCCTCTGGCTACTCATCCACAATTTGTGATGAGCATGGCGGGAATCACGCCGGTGATGGGTCCCCAGGGGGGACAGGTCTCCATGGGGCTTTCTCCGGAGGCTAAGGCAGATCTCCGGCGCTGGAAGTCCATTGTCCTGCAGCGGCTGAGGGCAGGGGAGAGCCCGAGGGCAAATGAATTCGAGAGCCAGGTCATCCCTGCCAATGTGAAGGCGTGGATCAGCGAGGTGCTGTGGGAGGTGAAGAGTGAGAAGGAGGCGAAGGCGGTCTTCGCTCTGGCCGCCAAAGGTGGACCCGGGAGTGGGTTTTTTGGGCACGCAGGAAGGCCGGGGCAGGTAGGAGGAAGCACGCCGGTTGGTGGCGAGAAGCCATATACTCAAATTACAAAACTTAACGATGTAAAAGAATTTGCATCGCATTGGCGATCTTGGGCTCACAAGGAGGTGACAGACGATGAGGCCGCGGCATTATCGGATTATAAAAAGTTTGATTATAAAAGGATCAATAAGAGCCTACGGTCAGGTTATGAACCTCCAGAGACAAAACATTTGGATAGCGGATTAGCAAAAGCTCCAGGCATACCACAAGATATTGTAGTTTATCGCGGGTTGAATTCCGAGCATATTGCGAAAATAAAGGCAGGAGATTCGATAACCGATTTGGGATATGTTAGTGCATCTTTAGACAGAGGTGTCGCGAAACAGTTTGGCTCTGTGGTTGAAATTCGCGTTCCCGCGGGAACCCGGGCTGCTTTTATGGATTATTTCGGATCTTCAGAATGGGAAGTTATGTTGCCGCGTAATTCTACATTCCAAGTTATTGATAACCAGAGGGGGCATATTACACTAGAGGTCATGCAATGATAGAATTGAATCTCGGAATGCCCGATTGGACTGAGTTAGAGCTCCCCAAGTTTGGTTGGGATGAGACTGACTTAATCATCGAGGAGGGTGAAGAGGAGAAAGAAGAAGGCGGGGACGAAAGCAAAGCCATCGGCCCTTTTCCCCGCCCGTAGGCCCAGGCTGAAACCGGTCATGGAAATGGAGGAGGCGTTTCAGAATCGGATAACCTGGGAAAGAAAATTGAGCGACGGCCTACTGGCGATGTGGACCAAACACGCCACACGGGTCTTGGAGTAGCTAGGCCGCCATAAAGATGTCAAGAGGCAAATAGCGACTAAAACGGTGGGGGGGGATGACCTGGCAGAGGAAAAGGAGTTATGGGAAGAGATGGCTAGGGATTACAGAATTTTCCGGTGAAAGCCCACCTTTTCTAAAGGTGGGATGGAACCGGTATGTGGATCTATCCGTTCTTTAGGCAAGAAAGTATTTCGCATTGGGGCTACTTGAACGCTAACGGACTCATGTGCTATCATGTAAGCGCATCCGGCATCCTGAGTCTCGAAGAGACCGGTCAGGTACATGGCGCTAGATCTCTCATTGTAAAGTATCGTATGCCTGCCGACTTTCGGGCGGGGACTGCGTAGTGCCGATGACACCGGCCAAAAGTGACTTGGGACACCCGCCCCAAGAATCCCACGCTTTCTAAGCATAGGAGTGTCAAGGGATCTTTGTCTGCGCGGAGCCCATCAAACACAGAAAAATAGAACAGTTCGAGGAAGAACACCATGTGACCAGAGAAGAAGCTGAGCTT
>CAZPUO010000402.1:0-1801 GCA_964589745.1 uncultured Methanotrichaceae archaeon | reverse complement strand
GTACAGAAATCAGATGCAATGTTGCAGCATGAGAAATGGATCGCATGGGTAACCGAGCACAATCCAAAGTGGATACCCGGAAGAGACAAGCCTGTGAATATGATGCCTGAGACCCACATCCTCATCATGGCATTCGCTGTGATTACAATTATTGTAGCTGTAGCCCTGAGCATTCACTCTTAAGGTTACGGCAGAGTAAATGCCAAAAGACGATTGCTGCTTATGGATAGAAGCCAACGCGAAGCGGTGGAGGTAATAAAAATGAATGCTGGCGGCATTATTTCGGGGATACTATTCCTCGCAGGCATCGGTGCAATCTTTGTTTCCAGTGGTACCACGACGTATATGCTGGCAGGAGATGCATTAGTTGCTCTAGCCGGTCTATCCTTTGTGAAATTCTCAAAATAAGCCAGGTAATAATTTTTTAAATTTTTGAATTATTTTATAGTTAATAAACTCATTTTTTATTATTTATATTTTAACTAATTATGCTTTTATTTAGCGGTTACTCTGCTCTATCCATTTCTGGTGTTGGGCATGACGAAACCTTTTTAGCCGTCGCGGCCTTGGCTCTCTCCGGAGGCGACTGATTTCATAACCGACTCTGCAACCGTGGAGGGCCGGAAGGATTGATCCGCGCCCTGGCCGTGGACATCGACGGGACTCTGACCGACCAGAACAGGGTGCTCTGTCCTGCCGCGATGGCCGCCATGCGAGGCCTGAGCGTGCCCGTCGTACTGGCCACGGGCAATACCCACTGCTTCACCAGGACTATGTCCATCCTGTTGGGCACTCCCCGCATCTTCATAGCGGAGAACGGCGGCGTGGTCTCCCACGCAGAAAACGATATGGAGATTCTGGCTGACCTCAAGGTTTGCGAAGCGGCTTTCCGGGAGCTTAGCAAGATCTTTCCCCTTGAGATGTACAACTCTGCGCGCTATAGGTTCACAGATGTCGCCTTAAAGCGCAATTTCGATGTGGAAGCGGCCTCGCGCTACGCAAGAGAGCGCGGCTTTTCGGTGGACTTAATCGATACCACCTTTGCGGTGCACATCAAGGATAAAAGGGTGAACAAAGGCACTGGCCTATGCCGCATCGCGGAGCGAATGAATATCGATCTAAGAGAGTTCGCCTCGGTGGGCGACAGCCCGGGGGACCTTCCCATGTTCGAGCTAGCGGGCTTTCGAGCCTCGGTGGGGAACGCTAGCCGGGAGCTGAAGGCCGCCTCCGATTACGTGGCTAAAGCGAAGTATGGCGATGGCTTCTTAGAGATCGTAAAACACATGATCGATACAGGATTGCTTCAGTGAAACATAAGCCGTCACGAAAACAGTATCATTTTCGATCGCGGGTTAATCTGAGAAGAATACCGGCCCAATTGCTCTCGCAGATTATCCACCATCCCAGAGTGTCCTTGGCCAGCTGGCGTGCCGCAGGGCAGAAAGCGTCCACTGCCAGGTTGTAGGGCATCTGGGGCAGCGGCGGATGGAGAGGATATTTAGAGCAGGTGAGGGGACGGATCTCGTAAATTTTGCACTCCAGTCTGGCTTCATCATAAAAAGGACATGGCTGTTTTAAGATCCAGGCATCTAGGTCTTGGTCATATTTGCACCATGCTTTGAGCTTATCTTCTGAGCCGAGGAATTCCGCTATTCTCTCGAAGTCCTCTTCCTCCAGAAAAAGTCCTGCTCCGGGTGTGTAGCAGCACCGGCCGCAGCGCTGGCAGCTGAACTTTTCCCAGAAGAGCTTCACACCCTGGTCCGACTCCTGGCGCGAGTCGCGGGCGGGCAGGGGCAGGGCG
>CAZPUO010000401.1:0-1805 GCA_964589745.1 uncultured Methanotrichaceae archaeon | reverse complement strand
TCGGTTTTCATGCTCATCCCCGCAGCGAGCTGCGGGGTATTCACTTAAAAATAAAGCTATTCTTGATTGGTTTGCTAGCTCTCCTATGGTTCGTGAAAACGAAGCACCACTGCTGTCACAATGAGAAAGAATAGATAACCATTTTACGATGGTACCAAGGCATGAGGGAAATTTGCGGGATTGAGCCTGCAAATTCTTTTATTCCTGGCCGATAAGCATGATCCAGGATATAGATCGCTTGGAGGACGTGGGATGGTCTGGCAATCCTTAAATATTTATGAATAGCCAATTGACTTGGTGATGTTATGGCGATATGTACATTTTGCGGCAAACCTGCAGAGAAAGAAGTTGAAGGAAAGCATGTCTGTAAGGTTTGTGCAGGGGAAATCGTAAAGACATTCAAGGATGAGCTCAAGGAAGAGTTTGCTAAATTAAAGAAATAACCAAATTTTTATAATTTATTTTACAGATATACCAGTACTGAGCCACCCAGGCGCAGTCCAGAGACGATAAGCTCCAAGTCGATTTCAGGCAGTCTACACGTAGAGGCTACCCGGATCCTAGAAGGCCCGAGGGAGGAACCAGTGCGGCTGGGACTCTGTCGGATAAGCTGAAGGAGGCGTTGAAGCTCAGAGATGATGAGATGCCTTTCTCAGAGGCAGTATATCTCAGCTCATCAAAGACAGTCAACCAGCTATCCTTTCCACCGAGCCAGGAAGAAGCAAACAGAAGCCGTGTATCAATTTCGGAAATAATATAATTTCTGTAATGCATTACAATTGATGATGAACTGAGGCGATGGGTTCATATCCTCCTGCTACCTTGATAGGTTAATATTCGGTGTCGATTTTTGAGCGACATTGTAGTAGGCAAACATGAAAAACAACTTGGATATGGCCGCATCACGGCCAAAGAGCTTTTGGAGCTTATTGCGGCTGCGGCAGATGAAATAGCGGCAATAGACCGTTATTTACCGATTCTGTATAGTCAAGCTCTAGAAGCCGATCTTCTCCAGAGCGAAGAAAACGCGCTAGCTCAAATCAACTAGCACCCACATTACCCACATTTTAGAAGCCGAACCAGATGATAACGCTGGAAGGGCGTCGGATGCAGGCTCTGAGTAGCCCGCGAGGCACGCCTTCGCCGCTTCTTCTCCAAGAACTCGTAGGCCGCCCGCCTGATCAGAACTTGATCCTGGGAATCATAGCTTCCTTCATATTCTCGGCCATGCTCCAGAACCAGGCCTCGCCGTGGGCAATCCTGAAGACCACCAGCGTGGGATCGTCCGGGCCCTTCACCAGTGCTTTAAGGAAAGGCCTTTCCTCAATCAAACGGGCCTTCAGTTTGGGATCATCTAGAAACTCCACTTTTCCTGCCACGCGCATCATGCTCGTTGCCATTAGATCGACTTTGGGATTGAAGAAGCATATCTCCACTTTTGGATTGCTCTTCAGCTGCTTATGGACGCTTTTTGGCGCTCCCGTGTGGTAATAGATGCCACTCTCATCGGCAAACCACATCAAAAAAGCTCTGACCCTAGGCTGATCCCCCTCTTCGGTGGCGATGTAGCTGATAGGGTTCTCGTTGGCAAATTTTATGCAATCCTTGAACTCCATTCCAAACCTCCGCAAGCAAGTTAATTTATATTTATATATTTACTCCTTTCCCTGCAAAGAAATGGCAATTGATCGAAATGAGAATACTATTATTATTTAGGATCGTTACAGGGCTAATCCCGCCTTTTCAAAGACGGGATACAGCCCGTGCCTATTACTTTCATTCCACGGAATACCTATATATCCCAA
>CAZPUO010000400.1:0-1840 GCA_964589745.1 uncultured Methanotrichaceae archaeon | reverse complement strand
AGCTCTTCAAGACCGCTGAGGAGCAGGCACCGTCTATAGTCTTGATTGACGAGATCGACTCCATTGCCCCCAAAAGAGAAGAGGTAACGGGCGAAGTGGAGCGGCGCGTAGTGGCTCAGCTGCTGGCGCTGATGGACGGCATGGAAGCGCGAGGAAAAGTTGTGGTTATCGGTGCAACCAACAGACCCGACTCCCTCGACCCCGCACTGCGTCGCCCGGGCAGGTTCGACCGAGAGATCGAGATCGGCGTTCCGAACAGGCAATCCAGGCTGGAGGTTCTGCAAATTCACACACGCGGTATGCCCCTCTCCAAGGACGTGAACCAGGAGAAGCTGGCTGATGTGACCCACGGTTTCGTGGGAGCGGACCTAGCGGCCCTGGCGCGTGAAGCGGGCATGCGGTCTTTGCGGCGTGTGCTGCCCGAGCTGGATCTGGAAGTGGAAGCCATCCCCGCCGAGATCCTCAACAAGATCGAAGTGAACAACGACGACTTCCTGGATGCGCTGCGGGAGATGGAGCCCTCCGCCATGCGAGAGGTCATGGTAGAGTCGCCAAATGTGAAGTGGGACGATATCGGCGGTCTCGATGAGGTGAAGCAGCAGCTCGTGGAGTCGGTGGAGTGGCCCCTGACCTACGCCAAGCTCTTCCAGCATATGGATGCCAAGGCTCCCAAGGGCATCCTGCTCTTTGGCCCGCCGGGTACAGGCAAGACCATGCTGGCCAAAGCGGTGGCAACGGAGAGCCAGGCCAACTTCATCAGCATCAAAGGCCCGGAGTTCCTGAGCAAGTGGGTGGGCGAATCCGAAAAAGCCGTTCGTGAGACCTTCCGCAAGGCCCGCCAGGCCGCTCCTGCGGTGATCTTCCTGGACGAGATAGACTCGATTGCCCCGGCCAGAGGCGGATCGACCAGCGACTCTCACGTCACAGAGCGCGTGATCTCGCAGATCCTGACGGAGCTGGACGGACTGGAGTCCCTGAACAGCGTGATAGTGATAGCAGCCACCAACAGGCCGGACATCATCGACCCGGCCTTGCTGCGGCCCGGAAGGTTCGACCGGCTCATCGAGATCGGCCTGCCGGATGAGTTGGCCCGTCTGGATATCCTGAAGATCCACACGGCAAAGAAGCCCCTGGCTGCAGACGTCAGCCTGGAGGATCTGGCCAGGAAGACGGAGAGGTACTCAGGAGCGGACCTGTCGGCCATTGTCAATGAAGCGTTGATGCTGGCCATCCGGGAGTGCGTCCTGGGAGGAAAGGCCCAAGAGGAGAAGCAGGTCTGCGAGTACAAAGTGGAGAAGAAGCACTTCGATGAGGCCATGAAGAAGGTCCAGCCCACGGCTGCAGAGTCGGACATCTACAAGAGGTTTGCCGGAGCCAAGGCGGCTTAAGGCCCGAGATCCTGCGATCTTGGGCTTTTTTACCATTTTTATTACTCTTCAACCAAAGATTTGAAAGATGAAGGATCTTGGAAAGAGAAGCGGCCAATTGCATCAGCATCCGCCAAAGGGCAACTCTTTTCTCTTTGTGATGCCATTTTAGCTGCCATGAGAGATTACGCAAAGATTGTGCCCTGCCTGGACGTCAAGGTCGTTGACGGCGTTCCTTGCGTGGTCAAGGGCGTAAAGTTCGTGGACCTGAAGCGGCAGGGAGACCCTGTGGAGTTTGCAGAGCGCTATCAAGAGCAGGGTGCGGATGAGCTTGTCTTTCTGGACATCACGGCCTCCCACGAGGGCAGGAAGACCATGGTGGATGTGGCTCGCAAAGTGGCGGATGCTGTGGATATACCCTTTGCGGTAGGCGGCGGCATGTTCCTCGATGATCGCCGGGCGGTAGTGCTTGA
>CAZPUO010000399.1:0-1849 GCA_964589745.1 uncultured Methanotrichaceae archaeon | reverse complement strand
GGACTACACTCGATACCCTGCAAATTCGGCAAAGAAAGGGCGCTTGCTTTTGCCGTAGGATTTCATATCCTGGCTTTTATGTTTTTTCTCTATACCGGCATTATGACCGGATTAGGGTGGGTCTATTATGCGGGCATCGCCCTGACGGCGATGGCTATGGTGCTGCAACATATATTTGTTACGCCCAAAGACCTTTCAAAAATCAACCTCTCTTTCTTTACCATGAACGGCATAATCAGCATCACCCTCTTTCTGGCTACCTGGGCCGCTCTTTCCTGATGCTATTGTGAAGAGAGGTTACCTTCAGTCTGCTCCCATCTTTTCTACCTTGGCGGCCAGGTAATAAGCAAAAACCAGGCATAAAATTACAAGGGCACTAAGCCCGATCTCCCAGAGCCGTTCCATCTGAACGTGCTCCACATGTGATATCTCGATCTCGACCAGCAGTATCCGCCGGACCGAGGCTATGATCCCGATGGAAAGAAAAGGTCCGAGTGTAAATCTTTGTTTCTTAAGGAAGCGGATAATGGTCCAGAAAAGCTCAAGGATAATCAGGGCCAGGAGCACGTCGTTCACCAGGCTGATTATGGCCCCGCGGGATGGCTGCATCAGATTAATCATCCCGTAATACATGATGAATCCGCAGGCGATAAGCAGTAAAAGTCCCGCCAGCACGTGAAAGGCGATGTCTGCATGAACAAGTATTTGTCTAATCTTCTCTTTCAGGTCTGATTTTGATTCCTGCATATCAGCGCCTTTTTATTGACTTGTCTCACATGCGTATCTTGATATTTATGATATACTTATGCCCAGCTTTGTCCGGTTAGGTTTTTGCATATGAGTATTCCCGTTGATCTTTGATGTTGTTGGCTGTGAGATCATCTCCGAGGTTGCGGGCTTCATTTTGAATCTTGATGCGTAATTCTCTGACTCTTTGGATACTGACCTTCTCGTTGTGCTTTTGGTGGCAGTAGATGGCGAGAAGGAGATAAGTTATCAGGCCAGCGAGGATTTGAACCATTAAACCGTATTCGCTTCTGGCGATAAGGTGATAGACCCGGAGGTGGCGCTTCCACCAGCCGAAGAATTTCTCTATCTCCCAGCGGAGCTTGTAAATCATAGCAATTTGTTCTGCTGAGAGGTCATAACGGTCTGTCGCTACCCAGTAACTTACGGAACCGATACGATAACCGACTACACGAAGGGACTCCTCGGTCTGGTTGACGCCAGGGGTTCCGAGGAGAACAACGGCATCGTAGAAGACAATGCCGCCGGGGTTGACCTCGTTGGCTTTGATCAGGGTCTTATTGGTGCCGGCCTTGATCCGGCACAGGTAGTGTTTTTCTTCCCTGTGCCAGGCATCAAAGCTCTTGTGGCATTGGTAGTATCGATCCATAACGCCGGTCTGTCCAGACGAGAGGATTTTGGTTACAAAGGGGCGTTCATCGCCCTTGCCATCGGTAAGGAATATCTTGCAAGGTATAGAACGATTGATGTCAAATCCGAGATGAATCTTGGCCTTTTTGGAGCCGTCCCTATAGTCGGCCCAGTACATGGAGAGACAGGCATCGATCAATGATCCGTCAATGGCCACCAGATCCCCGAGTTTGGGGTGCGCACTGGGCAGGATTTTGACAGCTTTGGCTTGGAGGCGCTCGAAGAGATATAACAGCTGCTCAAGTCCACGAGAGTTAATGGCTTCGAAAAAGGTGCTCTTCTTCAGGCCATCCGGCGGGGCTATCACGCTTCGGACGAAAGAGTCCTCCTTGAGAACCTGGAGTAGATGCGTGCCGGAAGTGTGTTCTTCCAGATGGAAGTAGATCAAGGCATTGAGCTGATGTTCGAACTC
>CAZPUO010000398.1:0-1861 GCA_964589745.1 uncultured Methanotrichaceae archaeon | reverse complement strand
GTTAAATCAAGCTCACTTTCTTTTCTGGGAAAATTATAAATTCTAAGTTTCGCGACATTCTCCCTACTAATATGTATAGAGGAAATGTCGTGATTTTCAGAATTTATGCAGCCTGAATTATACAATTCAATGCTCTCGATGAAGTCCTTAACAGATCTTCGTTCAGACTTGGTGGAGTTCTTATTCTCGCCATAGATTCGAGGAAGCTCAATTTTCTGATCTACGTGAACCTCAAAGATTGGTGTCTTAATGATCGTCCCCTGGCTGCCCTTGCTTTCCTTGATGCCCTTCACTACAAGGTTGCGATTAGTTCCCCAGGTAGCGGCCTGTAGAATACGGTCCAGCCGGCACCCGATGAAATAGACCCTCGATTCTACCTTTCCATCTGGATCCCTTACTCTGTTGACTGCCTGCCACGTTGCCGCGTCTACACCCTGGCGGCGAAGCCTTCGGGAATCCAGCCATCTTTCATTAAGGTCTCTGCCGTGTGCAAGAGCATCGCAGGCATTGGCAGGAGTCTCGGCCATACCAACCGTAATGCAAATCCGTTCCGTTCGTTCAACTCCCAGACTGCGATCGGAACGGTAATAATCGACGCAGATATCCTTTAGCCCCAGTTTGCCGATCTCCTCAGCCAACCAAGAAGCTTTGCGACCATTTGGCGCTAATAGATAGATTGGTTGCTTCTCTCGCTCTGCTATGGCCTTGATGGTCTCCAGGATGACGGGCAGCTTCTTAGCAAAATTCGTGCTTCCTAGCGTCCACCTATCTGGAATGAGGGTTAGCTTCTCTGTAGCGCTTCGCAGATCTGGAAATATCACATTCTTGATCTCTTTGCCAGCCAGCTCGGAGAAGTAGCCTGGCCGGGGCTCAAAGAGAGTCCCTGAGACAAACAGAAGCTTTGCATGGCCAACATGGTTTGTCAGAAATTCGTTAATGGCTCTGTACTGTCTCACCTGGCCAGCTGAGACATAAATGCTGCCGCTTTCGCCCTCGTCCTCGCTGATGTAGCCTATCGAGATTTGGCTCGTGCTAAGGATGGTAATGATATCTCTGAGCATCAAGATTTCTGCATCAGGCAGTTCATGAGCAATCGCAAGCCTTCGGAGTTGTGACCATGCCTTCTTGAGTTCTCTCCATTCCAAGAAGCTCGTGTTGAATATGCTCTTTGACAGGTGTTGGGCAGCGTGTCCCTGCTCGGCCCGCTCCATAAGCTCCTGGATGGCCTGAACATGACTCTGGCAGAAGTCCAGCCACTTCAGATATACTCGCGTCAATGCCTTGTGCTTATCGGGAATCTTCAGTGAAGCAAATGCCCGAACGCTCACCGCCGGAGGCAAGGAGAGAACATGGGCCTCATCCATCATGACTACCTCAGCCCCGGAGATCTTCGCCAGGATCTCTTTGGCAGTCTTCCCACGGCTCAACATTATGGCCTCCAGCTTCGCATAACTCATTGCCATAACTCCGGGGTGCTCAGCACGCAGGATCGCCAAGACCTCGCACCATCCAGAAGCGTTACAGGTTCGGCAATCAGGCAAAGCCAAAGGCAATTGCCTTAGAATAGGATTTTTCTTGAGATCCGGCTCGATCAATGAGCATTCGCTGTTCCCTGGAATCCGCACCGCGTTGTTTGATGCCTTGGATACGGTTTCCGTCAGTATCCGCCGCGTTGGTGCCAGGGCCAGGAGAGTCCAGCCCCGCCGCTCACAGGCCATAACTGTTGATGTAGTCATACCTGCCCTAATGGGCTTGGATACGGCGCAGCTCCCTGATTCCATGATCTCCCCTGCTGCTTTGATGAGGCGCTGATCGCAGGAGAGATCGGTCAATCTCTGCTGTCTCATTGACCTCTCCACGA
>CAZPUO010000397.1:0-1899 GCA_964589745.1 uncultured Methanotrichaceae archaeon | reverse complement strand
CTATCAAAGAGCTAACTGTGCCGAGGTCGTCTAGCGGTAGGGCGCCAGCCTGGAGTGATTTTCTCCTGGACAGCTGGTGACTCGCAAGGGTCTCGTGAGTTCGAATCTCACCCTCGGCGTTCCTTCACTGGCAAAAGCTACTGACCTGATCAGCCTAATGGCCGTTGGGAAATCTAGAAAGCTTATCCTTAGAATATCAGGATAACGAAGTTGAAGTGCGGAATTGAGAAAGGCTTTTTATTATTGTTTGCCGTAAGCACTCTTCGAGGTATTTTAATGGAACTTTATGAATTTGCATATCTAGATGAGCCAAAAGTTAGGATGCTGGTAGCAGGTATAGACAAAGGCCGAGTCACTAAATCGAAAACCACAAAAGCTGCAAGAACTGATAAGGAAGGCAAAGGCAAGCTAAATGTAGGAGCCTTTGAAGCTGGGGGCGGCGCAGCCAGCACAAAAGAAGTCACTGAAGAGGTTTCAACAGAGGCTACAGGGGAAGGAGCATTTTACCGCCTAAGGGATACTCTCTCAGGCAAAAGATGAAAAGGAGCTCTTTTCAGATAAAATCGATAACGTGTCAATTGATGATATCAAGCGTGGAGAAATACTTGAATTGGAAGGTATGATGGAAGTGTCTCCAGCCAATGAAATTGTTAGCAACCTTTTTCAGTTCTTGGATGCTGGTTCGAAATTAGGTTTTATAGACACCAGCACCACGAAGAATAGGCAATCAGTGGAGGCAATTAAAGCGGTATTAGATGCAAATCGCTTGTCCGTGATCATGAGTGCCGATGAAAATAAGACAAAGGCACTTGCAGTGCTGGAAACTTCGGAATCTTTTCTAAGGGTCCCGATAGCAGAATTAAACGATGAATTCATTATATTGGGTAAAGTAATTAAAATAATTAAGGAAGGAGAGACGCTAGATTTGACATCCTATTGCATGAATCCTGCATTCAGGAAAAACAAGGTTCTCCTCAAAATAATTGCAGACGCACTTCCTAAGATAAAGGAAGGGCTCGGAGGATCAGCAGATCTTAGTGAGCTGATTCTTAAAGGACCTGCCATAGTTCTATCCCCAATAGCGATTTATCGGTAACTGGCAATGGGTCAGATGTGCGTATTTTTAACCATTCAATTCTCAGGCATTGCCTGCATCATTAGTTTTTCTTCCATTTTGATATAGGCAACTTTCCCCAGTAATTGCTTACTTCCTAGGGCTGTTTGGTGCCGCCGGAACAGCGATCTTGCCTCCGTCGTCTGCAAACTGCAGGGCCCCCCTGACGCGCCCGGCTACGGCTGCTACTACTAACAATTCCAAGGGAAATAGTAGAGACGGGCCGCTCAGCTCTAATTTGTGTGATCGAGATCGCCATTTCAGCAGACTTCTCTAAAAAGGGGTATCCTGCAAGCATTTCTAGTAGTGCACAACCTTCATCATTGGCAGCCTATCGAAGTGCTGATCCCTAGTAACCACCGTGCCGCCATGGCTGATGGCAACAGCGGCAATGATCTCATCAAAATCCCCCATCTGTTGACCCTCAGAAGAGAGCGCTGCAGAGATGGCACCGTACACATCGTAGGTCTCCTCGGTTATGGGCAGTACGAGGAGCTGTTCCAGAATCCTTCGCACCTTGGCGATCTTCTCGTCTCTGTTTGGTGATAAGTAGGCTCCTCGGAACAGTTCAAGCGCATTCAGGGCAGTGGTGCAGAGCAGATCATCCTCTTTCTCCAAATCACCCAGTAGCGTTAGCGCTTCTCTATTTCCTCGCATGGCATCGATGATAAAGGAGGTATCGAGCACCAGCATTACATCTCAGCCTCTCTGATCTTGGCATGACGCATCCTTTGAGAGGCTGCTTCAATGGAGTCGGCAAGCTCGATATCCACGCCGATCTCCGC
>CAZPUO010000396.1:0-1912 GCA_964589745.1 uncultured Methanotrichaceae archaeon | reverse complement strand
CCTGAAGACTTAGAATTTGATACCGGTAAGATTTAAATACCTTGGAAGCATATCAGCCTGCGGGTGCTTAGTATGGTCGCGCCGGGGCTGAAAACAAGGTATATCGATGTCTATCTTCCATCGGAAGAAGCAAAGCATGAGTGGGAAGCGGATGCAAAGAAGGCGGGGCTTCCTATGTCAAAATTCGTCTTCGAGGCAGTGGAAGCCTTTCGTGCCGCCAAGGATGAAACTCCTCGATATGAAATGGTCAAAGAGCTTGCTGAAGCCAAAGAAGAGGTTCAAAAGCTTCGCACTGAGCTAAAGATGAAGACCTTGCTCCTGGAAAAGATGGAGGCGGAGGTCTACAAAGTGCGCTATGCCAGCTTCCAGGAGATCGAAATGGGTGAAGGAACCAGACACCATGACCAGGAGCTCATCAATATCTTAAAACCCGGCAAGGCTCTCGATGGCTACTCTATCCTGAGGGAACTTGCCATCGATCCGCGTGAAACCGAGGCGGTGAAGCTCGTTAATAACCAGCTCGAATCCCTCAAGCGCTTCGGCCTGGTAGAAGAGACTGCTAAAGGCTGGAAGTGGATTGAATGATTGCTGCATCCAGCGCCTATGGCAATAATGCAAACGACCTCGTTCAGAGATTCCATGAAGACTGCAATCTCCGTAACATGGTCTCGGTCAGGGATTACATTTACAGAGCAAAGGAGTACTGCGCTTTTCTAGAAGCCAGAGGCAAGAATCCTCTGACTGCAGACAGAGAGGATCTCAGAGCTTTTTTGAGCCGATTGAAGGAACGCGGAGTAAAGTTCAAGACAATTAACAGGATCTACACCTGCCTGAGCGCCTTCTACGAGTTTCTGATAATAGAAGGGCTAGTCGAGTACAATCCTATTCTCCCTTTCAGGAAGTACTACCTACGCCGGTACAAGAGTGATAACGATTCTGAGATCCGAAAGCTGATTGGAGTGGAGGATGCATCGCGACTCGTCAACTCCATCCTTGACAGCCGAGATAAATGCATACTTGTCCTGCTCTTCAAAACGGGCATGCGGGTAGGAGAACTAACGAGCCTGGACGTGGGTGACGTTGATCTCGACAAGGGCAAGGTAACGCTCAAACTCAAGACGAAGCGATCCAATCGCGTTCTGTTCCTGGATAACGAGGCTATAGTCGTTTTGCAGAGATGGCTGGCTGCGCGAAAAAACCGGAAGGGCGCAGAGGACCAGGCGCTCTTCATATCAAAGATAGGAACGAGGATCACCGTTAAACGTATTGAGAAACTCGTCGAAAAGCATGCAGAGCGTGTGGCCCTGCATAATCCTCAGTCCAATAGGCTGGAGGATCGATTCACGCCTCATTGCTGCCGCCACTGGTTCACCACTCACTTAATAAGGGCTGGCATGCCTCGCGACTTCGTGAAAGAGCTGCGAGGGGATACGCGCGGCGAGGCCATAGATATCTATAACCACATCGACAGAAAAGAGCTGCGTGAGAGCTATCTGGCGCATATACCGCAGCTGGGGATCTGAAATAAAACTAGCCAAGATCGACTTTATGGAAGGTACATCCATATTCCACCCCCTGAGCCCTCCTAATGCTATTACAACACCAAAATAGCGCATCGAGGAAATTATGATTTTGAGAGATACGGACTGTCTGCTAATTTCTCAAAAAGACAGAGCAATAAATTCATGACCGATTACTAGATACCATGATATGTGCTAACATGTATCATTACTAACAATTAATATTGCGTTTTTCCAACTAATTATAATTTTCAATTTTAATTTTGTATCAATACCGTGCGAAAACCGTGTCATAATATCTACAAATTATGACAATAAATGTTAACATAATTATTATTTTTTATAAGAATTTAAAATAATCTCTAACAATTGTCATTTAAGTTATGGTGCCT
>CAZPUO010000395.1:0-1931 GCA_964589745.1 uncultured Methanotrichaceae archaeon | reverse complement strand
ATTTATATCACCTCGTTCCGAAGTGTTCTCCCCTCAGCTCCATTGGTTTTGAATCAGGAATTTGCTGACATAGGAACTTACTGACGCTTCGATATCGGCTACTATTGGAAAATCATCGAGCGCCTGATAAGCCGATGTTCGTTCATATCGGTTGCGCAGTATTTATTTCTCAGGACGCCCTTTATTATCAAAAAAAGATTCTTTCGAAAGGAGAATATGCCGCCAGAGTTTGAATCCGAAGTGGATTATTCGCCACAGCTGCAGCACCTGCTATCACGCTCAGCGCAAATCAATAGCTATTACGAAAAAGATTTCGACGTATCCTTTTCATCGCTGCTCCTGGCTTTCCTGCTGAGCGAAGACATCGTCTCACAGTGGTTCCAGGCTTATGTGAAGAGTGCCGAAATCAATGTCCAGAAGATCCTGGAAGAGAGCGGGCTGAACCAGAAGATCATGGAGGATATACTGCGAGCCACATTGCTCGATCTGCAGCCCGCCAGGATGACCACCTCGGCTCGCAGATATCTTCAGACGGCCGAGGAGTTCCGCCAACAGCTTGCCGGGCGGATCGAAGCTGGACCACTGGATACGCATCATCTCATGGCCGTATTCATCTACCGGCCATGGGTCCATGAGAAGGATTTGATGCGGTGGGGTTTCGACAGGGAAAGCTGGTCGGAAGCTTTTCTGGAGCTGATGCGCGGACTAGCGCCGAAGGAGCTGGGCTTCTGGACTCTTCAGCACCGCAGGGATTTCGGGCGGGAGACGAAGCCGCCCGGCGAGGACCTGTCAGCCTGAATCGATGCAACCAGCCTTTTGACGGTTCCTTTGGAAAGCTACTTTGGAAAGAGTGAAAATGTTGCGGTTGGAATCATTTTTTTGGCCTTCTATTTTTTAGGATCTTATCGAACACATCATCCGCTTCCTTTCTGTCTTCCAATGTCGGCTCGTGTTTTCCTATGATCCGGATATCCTCTTCATCCAGGACAAAGCGACTCTTCTTTCTCTCGCTAATGGATCGTTCACCTCCAGGAATCATTCATTTCCCTCCTTTATGTATATCAGACGAACCTTATCAAATTGGGCTCTGTTTTGCCTGGAGCTATAGAGAGGAAAGTCTGCTTTAACCGTCAAATTATCAATGTTTATCGCTTTGATGACGTCCCACTTCAATCCCCTGGGCATGAGGAATTCCCTTTCATCTTCGTTGATGTATAGCGCTTGTCTTCCTTTAGGCCTTTGCAGGACCAGGACATTCTGATAGCCGTCGGCCGATCTGGGACCGAAGATGTCCAGGCTTACCGTCGCATCATATGCCGTGGAGGCAAAGGCAGGCTCGACGTATTCGGAGTTGTTCATGACCCTACCCGCAACACTTGCTGAAATGCCTCTGTACAGGACTAGTGTCTCGCTCAACTTCGACTCGTTGAGGGCCGTGTCAAGGTTCCTGGTAATGAAATCAAAGAATATTCTCGTTTCAGGAGAATACATTTTGGCTTTATCCTCTGAGGAGGCCCTGAGGTAATTCCTGTACTCCGTGGTGTTGGCATAGAACTCGGGGTTCATCCACCAGGCTATTGCCGCCTCTATCGATTCCGGAAAGGCGCGGTCGGTGTATGGGATCAGGCTGGAGGCATTCGGTTTTTCAATAACCAGAACGGCACTCTTCAGAGTTACTGGTCTCGCAGAAACCAGGCCAGCTTCCTCCCGCCCTTGGTTGGAAGCCGATACCAAACATGTTGAGTTTGCGGTTGCCGAGTAATCCAGCCCGCCTGCACTGGTGGCGCTGCAGATGCAGAGAAAAGCCGATGTGAGCAGCAGTATCGCCAGGGCCGCAGCCATTGCGGGATTTCCATAAGCCTGTGCTGTTTTGGAGACCATTCTATTGATTCTCATGAATCTCACATGCAAATAATTGAAAGATATTGCAG
>CAZPUO010000394.1:0-1934 GCA_964589745.1 uncultured Methanotrichaceae archaeon | reverse complement strand
CTTGATCATAGCCCTCACTCATCGAAGGCGGTATTATTCCTCCACATCTCCAAAAAGGTCTCCTAATTCCCTCTCCCATACATCACCAAGAGGCATAAAGGGCATTTCTGTAAAGTCTTTGGTCAATTTCTCAATATGCTCCCTTACTTTTAGTTGCGGCAACGTCCTTTCCAACTCATCTACTTTGGAATCCATGGACGAAATGAGTTCATCACTTTGCTTCTCAAGGTCTGACAAGTCAATCCCGAGATCGAACATGTGATTCAATCTTCTCATAAGGTCATACCATGCTTTGAAATCCCTTTCTATCCTTATTCCCCCCAAATGCATTGCGAGCTGCGAGAAGTCATAGGCTGGAACAAATGCATAAAAGACGAGAAGCTCGATTCCCCTTTGTTCTGCCTGGTCAGCGAGATATACGCATATAGTTGCCCCACCCTCATAGTTGGAAAACTTCACTGCGTAATTGGCAAGCTCCTCCTTCATTCCCAGGAGACTATAGACGCATGAAACTTCCCTATCCCTATCGTAAGGCATTGCCCCATATACCCCTGCAACCGCAGCTACTCTCCTCACACCCAATTCCTCCACTGCATTCAAGAGAGCCTCTGCATATCCTTCTTCGTTTTGATGGGGTTCTTCTCCGAGAAAGATCAAAAAGCCTTTTCTGTCATCACCCGAATAAAAGAATTCGTTTCTTCTCTGTTGTAATTCTTCTATGTAGCCTTCATTAAGCTTTACCACTGGCCTCAAAAGATGATGAGTTCCAGGGATTTGGAACAGATAGAATCCATCAGGTTTTATTTCCCCGATCTTTCTGGCCTGTGTTTGTTCGATGAGATATTGAGGGAGACCCGAGGAAACATCTCCTGCATCCGCCCACTGATGCCAGCCTGCGATCATGCATTTCCCTGAAGCAGGTCTTTCCCAAAGCTCGACTAAATCGTCCATAATTATCTACCTCCGGTGGTTTCTTCCTGTGGGTGTGCGTTAGCGTGCCTCCTGGCTCTGCCCTGTCTGGGCTAACGCTTGTTCCAGCAGGTCGGCGACATCTAGCGCACTAGCCCAACGTCGCATGTACGCCAGATCAAGCCGCTCTCCTTGCACTTTGAGCACCCCCAACACGTCTCGCCACTGCCGCTCCGAGACGGCTCGACTGAACTCGCCGAAGTCCTCGCCACCTATCCGATACCACTCCAGTTTGGTCAAAACGGTGTCAACGCTTCGATTACCAACAACGTTACGGCCACCGGTTCAGGGAGCATCTGACTGTTCCTGTTCTCTCAAAGGGCCGTAGGCACGAGCCGCCAGATCGGGGCCGAGGAGCAGGTCGGCCAGGCGGCGGCGTAACTCCTGCGGTATGGCCTCAGGATAGCGTTGGCGTAATCCGCTTAGCGCCAGCGTGCGCACGGTCTGGTTCAGTTGCCCCACCATTTGCAGCTTGCGCCACGGTGGGGCCTGGCGCAGCAGCCCGATCAGCACCGCTTCAGCTTCGGGGCGGGTGTCGGGGAAGAGGGAGGGTGTTTCGGTGATGTGCATCGGCACTTCTCCTCTTTAGGTGCTGAGCATAGTATACCAGATTTCCACTCCTTTGGCAACAACAAAAAGCCACCTATGCGGTTGACGCAGGTGGCTTTTTGAGTGCGAGTGCTTGTCTGGGCAGTGTAGGGAGCCTGCCGGTCGGGTCGATCAGGGTGCTGGATCAAGCGCATGAAGGAGGATGAGGTACATGGCGTGGGACCAGAGCAGAGGGCGGGCTATGGGACCCCACTTTTCGATCCAGGGCTGAAGCATGGGGGGATCATTGAGGGTCTGAGGGATCTGCTCGGGGAGGTTGCCTTCCTCGTTGGCCTGAGCCTCTACCCAGGCCAGCAGCTCTCGCGCCCTGGCCTGTTCCCCAGCCTCGACGTAGTACCAGCCCAGCCAGGCAGTCA
>CAZPUO010000393.1:0-1942 GCA_964589745.1 uncultured Methanotrichaceae archaeon | reverse complement strand
CGGGAACATGCCCCGCCTGCTTGCAGCGGGGTCCGCCGCCGCAACGTTTGACTTTAAAGGGAGGAAAGAGAAATCTCCTCGCTATCAAATTATCAACCATAATCTGATTAAAAATTTTAGTAGCAAATTTAAGGATCTTCAAATACATTATGACAATGAAGGAATAGAGAATTTTACAGTTTCAAACCTAATTTTTTGGAATGCAGGTCGGGAAACGATTAATAGAGAGGATATAGTTGCGGCAGATCCCATTCGCATTCATGTTAAGAATGGCGCAGCAATACTAGACGAAAAGATTGTAACAATGAATAATCCTTCAAATCGATTCTCATTGGAAAAGTCAAATGATAAATCAAATTTAAACATCAATTTTGAATATTTAGATCGAAATAATGGCGGATCTATTCAATTATATCATACTGGTAAATCGAATAAGGATATCGAATTATTGGGAAAAATAAAAGGTTGCGAGATAGAAATTGAGACTTTTCGTTTAGCGAAGATAATAGATCCTTTGGGATTTATTGTTTCAATGATGTCAATGATTGCCATATTTGTTATATACTTTCTTTTCATAGATCCTGCCAAAAGCACAAAGATAATAAATTCAACAGGTACATATATAATATATAAACAAATGGATTCTAACATCTTGAGCATAGCACCTATTATGTTGGCATCATTGATTGTACCATTATTGTTAATTAGAATTACGAAATATTTTACCAAGAGGTATTCAAGATATCCAAAAGGCCTTGAGTCATTTAAAGATGATTTGATAGAACGTGATGAAAGAAGGATCACAAAATCTGGAATAAAATTATATTCTAAATATTCTAAATTTTTTAAATAGAAATATGGGTTACTATTTGCATTAGCATTCCCCGCCCGATCTCTTCTCCAGGATTCACGGGTATGACCGTGCTCCTGCCATCAAGATGCTTCATGATGAGGTGGCTACCCCCTCTGCCTCACTAGCGGAACGCCGATCTTGACAAGAGCCTTGCTTATAATCTTGGCTTCAACTCCGTCGCATGCCCGCCCTCAAGTATGCTGTCAGCCTCGCGCCCATGCGAGCATGTCGGCTTTTCCCGCACAGAAAAACCTAATCCAGAAATCATCAGAACTCTGGGATAGTCCTTTGCTTTCGCCACATCACCCCTCCTCATCCTCGATCCGTTCCAGCTCCTCCATCTCCGATCTTCTCAGATCCCTGAGGATGGTCGTAAGCTGGTCGATCAGCTCAACGCGCCTGATGACCTCAGCTTTGCTGGACACTTCAGGCCACCACCTTCTCTTCAGCCCTGACCTCTTTGTCAGGGAAGAATATCCTGGAGTGCCCACAGGGCTCCCCAGGCTTCTGCCCCGCCGGGCAGGAACAACTGGTGGCCGTGGTCACTTTGTACACGTCCCTCTTCTTGCCATCTCGCACCAAACAAAGGCCAGGTGCCAGCCGATAGAACTCCGGCAGATCCTCGTCAGACTCGGGCACGGGCAGGCCGTGCCGTCGACTCGCCCCGCGCCTGCATCCGCGCCCGCACGCCCGGGCGCGCGCCCCTGGCGGCAAGGCGAGGCTTCTAGCGCATGATCCGCGAAGATACTTTGATGCTCAAGAAAAATTTAGCGAGCTTCGCAAAAGGATTTATGCTCATGATGCTCATTTATCTCATCGAACCAAAGGATTGGCAGATGTACGAAGATCGGATAGTAATCGACCCTGCCGTAAGGCACGGAAAGCCTATCGTAAAAGGCACCCGAGTACCCGTGGAGATAATCTTGGGCTCCCTAGCAGGAGGCATGGAGATTGACGAGATCACTAAGGAGTACGGCCTTGAGAGGGAAGATGTCCTCGCTGCCCTGGCTTACGCGGCCCGAATGATTGCGGGTGAAGAGATAAGCGCTTATGCCTGAGCCCAAATTCCTGCTGGATGCTGATATGCCC
>CAZPUO010000392.1:0-1960 GCA_964589745.1 uncultured Methanotrichaceae archaeon | reverse complement strand
AGACAAGGCTTGTCCAAGGTCTAAGATCGAAGAAAATATTTAATATAAATTCGTGAGTATGAAAATGGTAGAAGGTTCTCATAGAAATCTCGTTCCTGCCAATGTGCTGAGTTGTAGCACCTCCCTTAAGTCCTGCATTTGCTGTGGTCACTTGAGTCATGACCAGGTTTGCGGGAGATGTCGTGAGCAGCTAGCTTTGGTGTCCGTTCGGGTTCTGGAACTCTGCGATCAGCCAGGCCGGAGGTATTAGACGCATGGCAATTAGTTCTATGTCATTCTATTTAAACTCGCAGGTTACACGCACTAATATATACAACCCACCCAGGCCGCTATAAGAAGCCAGCACATTTTTATAAATACCTTTTCGACCTCGTAAGGTATAGGGTGGCGCTCTAGATACCACAGCGCAATTTGATTCTAGCCGATGCTACTTTTTCGATAACGGGCAATTGTCGATATTTCATTCCATAGTCTTTGGAATAATCAGGTAGGCAGAAGAGAAAATAGGGCATGTTAAGAAGATATCAAAAAGAGGGCGGGATTCTTACAGGTTACACGTACTTGCGCTCAACTATCTTGATCTCTTCATGGGTATGTATGTGGTCATCGTTTGCCCTCATGAGAGTCCCGCTTCTACCATTGCGTTCTTCAATCTGCTCTCGGCCAGAGCACTGGCTTTATCATCAATTTCTTGTGAGTTGAACATTCGTTCATTTGGATCGAGCTTGGCCTCAACCTCTGCCCAAGCTTCTCTTTTTAGTTTCTCCAGAATCACCCTTTCGGGAGTCGTCGGTCCTTTTAGTGGCAGATCAGTATCGCCCAAGAGCTGAGTACCCTGCAGGACGTACTTGGCTGCCGCTAATGCGGCCTTGGGATCGCTACTGTCGAGCTGCTGCTCTAATACGTCGAGAGCACGATTGGCCAAGGATTTTAATCTCTCACGAGCTTCAGACCACAGATCAATACGTTGTCGATTCAGCTCTGCAATAAAGAGAGGATCATTATTCCGCCACTCCCACACCGTCTGCCGGCTTACATCCACAGCCTCAGCTACGGCTCGATCGCTTTGGCCTTTCAGCAGGTAGTCAATGGCATTCATCTGTTCCTGAGAAAGCCGTCGGATTTTGTCTGGATTTGTCGGCTCTATCGTTGCATCTGCTTCTTTAGATAATGATGAGTCATCTCCTGTGAACTCGTTATCATCTGAATTATCTTCCAGAATTTCTCCTTTAAGCTTCGACGCTGTGGGTTGTGATATATCTATTCCGAGATCCCCTTTAATGAGTTCCTTAATTTTGACTCCGGTTAAATCCCACAGATCCTGTTGCCTTAAATAGTCCACGATTTTAGCCTTATCTTCTTTGGGGAGTGGTGCTGCCATAGTTGACCTCGCCATTTATTTGAGAATGGAATCATGTATAATGCCTAATTTCTGAGATATAGCATATAACGATTCTAGCTCTACCTCTTGTGCTTCGTCAACCAACTTCTCATAAGTTCTCCAATGCATTCCTTTCGGTTTAGGGGTGCCACATAACTCATTACAATTATTGGCTCCGAGTCTCCTGCATATTTTTTGAGCCTTATCCAGCAACCTGAACGCCTTGGCTTGCCTCTGACTTGAATAAGTCAGGTTATGACAATGCCTGCAGAGAAAATATTTGCCTGCCTGGTAGAGTTTTGCTACCCGCTTACCACAGCCTTTGCCTGGGCAGATGAACCAGGGACGCTTTTCGCCATAATTACAGGATGACCAAGACAGAGGAACTTTGATATGAACATCTTCACGTGGCTGACCATTACGAGATATACCATAAAACAACTCAATGGCACCTGGTTTGGTCTCAATAACAATATCGCTTCCGTTATTCCATTTTAAAGGATACCTTAGCCACGGTTTCAGGCATCCCCATCGGCTTAGCTGGCGAACATCGATGGAACAGCAATGCTCTGCTACAGT
>CAZPUO010000391.1:0-1960 GCA_964589745.1 uncultured Methanotrichaceae archaeon | reverse complement strand
GACATGCATATTGCTATTGAGTTATTAGTAATTAAAGTTTGGTTTTAGACTATAGATCATCCAGGCGATCCTCAGTCGATTTCATGCTGGCCGCAATGGGCTGCGCCGTCTCTCCAGCTTGCTGCTTCTCGATTAGCTCACTCAGGATCAAGTTCTGCCTAATGATCAGCTCGTTTAGGCTGATCTCCATATGGCGCTCAATAGTTTCTATCTCCCTTGTTCTTTGGGAGTTTATCTCTTGCAGGAAAGGCGAGAGCGCCATACCAAACAGGGACTGCTCTACCTGATCGCGTCCCGGAAGGCCATTCCCATCCGGAGGTGAGACTTGAGCCGTTGAAGGAATCAGATCCAGGAAGATCGTGGGCTGCCGGATGGTAATGGTGCCGGATGTGTCTGTCTGGGCTACGAATATGCGTCGATGTATGATGTTACCACGGCCATCCTTGACCGCCGCAGAGTACACATCTAACCTGAAAGGTTCTTTGCTGTAAAGGTCAAAGAAGATCGCTCCCCTTCTCATATCAGACTCCACTTTACGGAATGCACAAACCCTGACTGCCTCGAATAGTGGATGGCCGGGAGTCACCCATTCCACGGTGGAGTCTTTGGCCAGCAGCACCTTATCAAAGACTATCTGCTTGTATTCCTTGCCCAGTTTGCCATACTGCCCTTCTTGCGCCTCGCCTATCGGCCAGAGGTGTCTGGGAATCTTTCCACTAAGTCTAAATATATGTGGATTTTGCTTTACTTCTTTCAAAGTTATGCCTGTCAAAGGCGCAGCCTTGAGGAAGAAGTCCTCTATCACCTCTGGAACCAGACGCCTCTCCTTGGCCTCCTCAGATTTCCCAGTGATAGCGGATAAGTTTAGCTCCTTCTTTGCCAGCCCCTCAAGAGTGTGCTCGGTTATCTTGCGGAAGCGTTCGATGTCCACTTCCTCAACAATTCGCCTCTTAATCGCATCTTCGTCTGTGATGTTGGCATACATATCCCGCACCATCCGCTCTAGCTGGTTAGCAGGAAGTATATCGCCCAAGACGTTGAATACCTTACCCGTGTTTTGGGGGTCAAGGTCTCTCTCTATCTGCTTGATCCTTTCGAAGAGTTTTTGGAGCACTCGACCTTCACGGGTTTTGGTAGAAAAAAGTTCAAGATTAGACAGTCCTTATCCTGGCCATACCTGTGGATACGGCCCATCCGCTGCTCCAGCCTCATGGGATTCCAGGGAATGTCGTAGTTGATCATGAACCAGCAAAACTGAAGGTTAATGCCCTCTCCAGCGGCCTCGGTGGCCGCCATGATCTGGCACTCCTCTTTGAACACCCGTTCTGCATTTATTCTTGTACCAGGGGTATCCCGGTCGCCTATTTTCATGCCACCGTGGATCTGGGTAATGGACAGGCCCCAATCTCTCAGCTTGCCCAGAGGCCGCCCATCCTTTCCATCCCCCGCCAGGTAGTCAAGAGTATCCTTATGTTCGGTAAATAGAAGCAGCTTCATCTTCGGGTCCTTGAAGACACCCTGCTCAGTTAATACGTCTTTCAACTTGCGTAGCTTAGATTCAACTTCCCGCTGCTCTAGATGTCGAGCTTGATCTATTAGCTTTCCAAGCTGGAATATTTCCTCTTTTAGATCATCTGGATCAACGGACGCTACAACGCTCTCCAGGTCGTCGAGTATCTTCTGCTGCTCGTCATCGGGCAATTCATCATAATCCTCAGGAACTTTCTTGAGTTTCTGCAGCTGACGATAACCCTCTGGATCTTTGAGTACTTTTTCTCGCTTATCCTTGATTCGCTCTAGACTCCGACGGAGGGCATAGATGCTGGAAGCAAACCTTCTTTGCAGCATGGCCATGGTGAAACCAAGGGCACGACCACGAGCTGAGTCGTCTTGTGACGCCTTTATTGACTGGTCCTGAACGTATTCAGTCAATGAGTTGTACAAATCCCATTCATCACTA
>CAZPUO010000390.1:0-1963 GCA_964589745.1 uncultured Methanotrichaceae archaeon | reverse complement strand
TGTAATACGTATCCAAGAGCTCCTTTTCAAGTTCGGGAAATCTTTTCTTCCAATGATTCTCTGGAGGCCTGTCATCTTTTCTCCGCATACCTCTTCTTATATTAATAGCTCTGACCAGTGTTCGATACCTCCTGGCTGCCTGCGTCAGTTTAGCTTCATCCATATCAATCCCGGCGCCTGATGAGATAAACTTTGGGTAATTGTGTATGTGGTACGGAGGCTTCAGGGGAAATGATGACAAACCAGCACACATGCCGAGGGCATCATCAATGTAGTGCATCCTCTCTTGCCAGTCCACAATATCACAACACATTTCAACCGTCGGGTAATAGGGAAATGACCTCTCTCCCCTAAGTTCCCAATCTAAAAAATATCGCTTAAACCTTTCATCAGGAACCTGGAACCAATCCTTGACGAACTCTTCTCTCTCCTCTCTGGTAGGAAAAGGCATCTGGGGGAACTGGCCTTCAATTTGAGTAATGTTTATTTTTTCGCCGGTAGCATACATAAGGAAATAAATGGGATTCAGCATTCCCAGCTTAATAGGCAACTGCTCATGTTTCTTGATGGTATTATGGGCAAATGCTTCTGCGCCCTTACCGATTTCTTCGGCTGCCCAATAGGTCCCATTGGCCAATATATCTCCTATCCCTTCTCGCCGGACAATTCGATCAAGCAACCAATAAAATCGCTCCTCATTATCGGCAGGCAAGCCTGGCATGTCCTCGTCAGTTAAAATACCGTTCTCGTACAGTTCGAGGGCAAAGGCCATAACTTGCGGGGTTGAGTAGCCGTCCACCCCATACTCCGTAGCCTGTTGAGCAATTTGTAAACCAAAATCCAGGTTGGACATGGCGGCCATGGTATAGGTCAGTTTTGTATAGCATTTCATCATGTAGGTGGGCAGTCCTGGCATGGAAATGGTTGCCGCGCATTTCAACGGACAGTTGTAGCAACTGATCAGCCGCGTTCGTGCGGTTTCCATGGTTTCCGTCCATTCCTTTTCAACTTCCTCGGTCCAGAAGTCTCTTCTGCGGTGGCGGGAATTTCCCCACATGAAACTCTCGGTGTGCCACTTTTCATCATGGATCTTCATCTCCTGCGGCGACCCGAGGCCGGCCAAAATCGGCATTACCCCCGGGATTGGATTTTCTTCTCGGAATTTTATATATTCCAGCACTTCATTGCAAAGCTCTATAAATTCAGCCGATCGGGCAATATGGATATCCTCTGTCCCGCGAACAGCTATCGCCTTTACCCCTTTGTCTCCCATAACCGCCCCTATTCCGCCTCGGCTGGCACTGGAATGGCCTTGTTCAATAGAGGCAAAATAAACCCTGTTTTCACCGGCCAGGCCAATGGCAGCCACCTGGGCTCTCGGCTCTTTCAACTCCTGCCGAATAAGCTCTGCAGTTTCAATAGCGCCCTTACCCTGCAGATGAGAGGCATCACGTATTTCTACTTTGTCATTGTTTATCCACAAATAAACCAGATCGGGGGACTTGCCGCGAAGGATCACTTTGTCATAACCGGCATACTTCAATTCTGGTGCCCAGAATCCCCCCATCATTGAAAAGGCCATTAGTTTTGTTTGAGGAGAAATGGTGGAGACAATGGTGCGATTACAGCCGGTTGCAGGTGTACCGCACAAAAGACCGGCGCTGAATATCAATAGGTTTTCGGGAGAAAATGCTTCAACTTCAGGGGAAACCCGATCCCACAACATCTTGGCATTGGTGCCTAGACCGCCAAGATAAAGTTCCGTGTCTTTTGGGTCTGTAGCGACCCTTTCGATGTTTCCGCGGGATAAATCAATCTCTAAATTGAACCCTGTCTCTGCGTATCTCATTACTACTTATCCTTCCAGACCGGCGCTCGCTTCTCCATAAAAGCGGCCAGCCCCTCGTGGGCATCCTCGGTGGCCATCAGCGGGCCCAGGTACAACTCCTCCACCGCTGCTAAC
>CAZPUO010000389.1:0-2012 GCA_964589745.1 uncultured Methanotrichaceae archaeon | reverse complement strand
GGAATGGAGCATTACCACGGCAGGCCATTTGCCCTCTTCTGTGGGTGCGGCCAGGTAGGCGGGAAATTGCTTGTTTTTGCTGGAAATATTCAAGCTTTCATTTTGAACCTTCTTCGCATCTTCAGCTTTCATCATCTGAGCACTGCCTGGCATCCCCACAAAGGCGATCATCAGGAAGCACAGCATCCACCTGATCATGTCTTTTAACACCTCCTCATAACGACTATGTTAACGGTCATCACCGCTTTATGAACGGATCAATCGAAGTCGAATTGATAATTTAATGCCGGATCATCTGGCTATCCAAGATCGAAATTGATATCTGCAATTCAGAGCTTGATTTCTACCCAGAGAAGCTCTGCATCTCCTTTTGACGAGACCTCGATCTCCAAGACTTCCGTCTGCATTTGATTTCTGATCATTGCAGCTCCCAAGGGAGAGACGAACTCCTCATTAACGTTGATGGGCCCTCCCTCAAGGACGTAAAGGTAGGCTCCCCAGCCCGGTTTAAGCCGTTGGATGACACCGTTTCCCATCTGAAGAAAGCAGGAAAAAACCTGGGCGTCCGCAGAGATCCGCAGGGCACCGGGGTGCAGGTTTGAGACCAGGGGCAAAAACCTGTTTGTCCTTTCGGGCTTCCCCACCCTCTTCTGCTCCACCGATGGTTTTAGGCCCTGGCTAGTGGGCCGAAACCATATCTGAATAAATCTCATGGGCGCGTCGGCCCGGTTGTTGATCTCCGAGTGCCACATTCCCCTGCCCACCGTAGTGTGCTGCACCCACCCCTTCTGCAAGATACCCCCTTTGCCGTGTTCATCCGCGTGCCTGAACTCACCTTTTGCGCAGTAAGTCACCACCTCGATCTCCCTGTGAGGATGCAAAGGCCATATAGCTCCAGGCGAGAGCGTATCATCGTTGAAAACGCGCAGAGTGCCGAAGCTCATGAACTCAGGATCATAGTAATCTCCGAAGCTGAAGTGCCAGCGACCTCGAAATGTGCCGTTTTGTATGCTTCCTTCTTCTTGGTGAATGCTTTCTGGTTTTCTGATAAGGAATGTCATGAATTCAAGCCTGCCCGGTCAGCTTTTCACTGACCCTCCAGAGCTTCTCTTGCAGCTCCTGGTCGTAGCTGAAGGGTGAAGAGCGCACACAGGCTTGCATTTTTCGAAGTAACGGCCTGTCACATCTTTTACCTCAGGAGAGCAGGATAAATAGACTGAGGTTTCGGCTCCTTTTTCCGGCGTGTCTCCCGGATGATCTCCAAAACTCGCTCGAAGAAGCTTGGTTTTTATGGTTCCCGGGTGCAGGCAGTTGGCTGTTACTCTTGTGTCTTTCAGGCGGCCGCTGCCCGTAACGCTGCGGATCTCTTCCATTACCCCTTGGCCCTGGGAAGGATTGTGATCGTGCAAAAGAACCCGGGCTTCTTTGCGAGCAAGCTTTTGCGCAATCTGTTTGCCAATCCCGTCGGTAGAGCCGGTGACCAGGATTATATTGGCATTCATCATTCAGACTCTGCTTTTCTCGGGACAGCTCCTATGCTTTTCCCAGAATAGGTCCTATTTTCCCCTAAACAAGAACCCATCATTTTTCGAGGGTCAGAGTAACCTGCAGTGGATTGCGAACTATATCCAGCATCGGCGATGTTTGCTGAACATGCTCAAGGAGCTGCTCAAGCTTTTCTTGAGGAGCATCGCTCTTTATCCGGCAGCCAACGTGGATGCTCTGATAGCCTGGCCTCACTTTGTCCGAGATGCCCAGGAATCCCTGCAGATCGAGATCGCCTTGTACCTCTATCTCTAGCGACTCCAGATTTATTCCCCAGAGAGCAGCATTGTAGGCAAAGCCCACAGCCAGGCAGGAGCCTAATGCGGCCAGGACAGCCTCCACCGGATTTGGATATTGGTTTTTGCCCAGAAGCTGCTCCGGCTCGTCGCTCTTCACGATGAACTGCCTGATCTTAGTTTCGGAGTAGGCCCCATCTATCCATCTGGTGTGAGCCTTGAACTGGAGCA
>CAZPUO010000388.1:0-2023 GCA_964589745.1 uncultured Methanotrichaceae archaeon | reverse complement strand
GATATAAACTATGACATTCTGGGGAGATAAAAAGTTTTTGGTAACTGGCGGTGCAGGATTCCTAGGCTCTTTCGTAGTACAGAAACTGAAAGAGAGATGAGTGAGTAAAGAGAATATAAGCATACCAAGAAGTAAAGATATGGATTTAAGACTCTGGACGAATTGCATTGAGGTTGTTAAAGATATTGATATTGTTATTCATTCAACGGTGATTTAATATCTATAAAAATCCAGTGATGAGATAAAATGACCTCACGACCTATAATCTCTGTTATTGTAGCCGCATATAATGGTGCTAGAACCCTGCAGCATTGTATCGACAGCGTTTCTGATCAGACGTATCCCAATAAAGAGCTTATTATCATTGATGGTGGCTCTACAGATGGTACGATAGATATTCTGATGACCAACAACGATAAAATTGCTTACTGGAAATCAGAACCTGATAACGGTATCTATAATGCATGGAACAAAGCGCTGGACCATACCACCGGAGATTGGATCTGCTTCCTGGGATCTGACGACTATCTCTGGAAAAACAGTGTATTTGAGGAGATAGTGCCGCACTTGAGCAGGGCGGAATCTCAGGGTATACGGATGGTGTATGGTCAGGTTGCAAGAGTGACACATCGTAATAAGATAAGTTGTATTGATGGTTATCCGTGGGAGAACACATGGAGGAGCATCATTATCGATGGAATAGGCACTTTTACGCATCAGGGAATGTTTCATCATCGCAGCCTGTTTGAACTTTATGGAAGGTTCGATGAATCTTTCAAAATAGCAGGAGATTATGAACTGCTGATCCGGGTGTTCAAGGAGGGCAGGAATGCTATTTTTGTAGATGGCTTGATTGTTACAGGAATGCAAGTAGGAGGAATTACTTCCCATTGCCTGGATCTGGTCAGGGAGTATGCCAGAGCGCGCAAAAAGAATCGATTGAAAGTGATTACAGTACCCTGGCTCATATCTTATGCTTGGGCTATTTGCTATCCATTTTTAAATTATATGATTGGAGATAGGAATGTTAGATATTTAGTTAACTGTGGAAAACGCTTGATCATGCATCTTTCTTACAGGAAGAAACTTATCTCTGAACACAAAAAAGAACAATGAACTGATTTAATCTCATATCTGCCTGCCACTTATACTTGGCACCGGCATAAACCGCGCTTTTTTATGGTATATACACTCTAAGCCCGCATCAATTATTATCTCCAACCCGAGTATAGGTATAAATAAGGCACCCGGATATCTTCGCCCCAGGAACATACCTTATCCTATTTCTTCTCTCTTATTACTGATGCCACTCTCACGATCAAACACATATTCGAGGACTTTGTTACGAAAGCGAATAAATGGGCACCAATATGTCCAAATTGTGGAAGAAAATTGACACTCGTGTGCTATGGGTGGGTCCTCTGAGAGAAAGCGAAGTTTTTGGGTGCAAAATGTCTGATTTGAATCACCCATGGCTTAGCCACAGCTAACAATTGATGTGCACCCGAAGACCCCTGCGCGTTCTATCTATTGAATCCTCCGCAGCGATGATCTCGACCTCCAGCTGCAGCTCGGAAAATACACGCGTGATCTTCTCGATACACTCCCCAAGGTCTCTTCCTCATTCAACGAAGGCAGAAAGATGGATATCTCGGGCGTACTTACTCACCCACCCCGTGCGCTCTCAACGGACAAATAGCTTCTGGATGTGGCAGTTCAGGTAACGAACAATCCTTTTTACCTTCGCGGTCAGCTCACCGTCACGCTCTTCGCCAGATTCCGCGGCCTGTCCGGATCGAGTCCGCGGCGGACGGCGAGCTCGTACGCGAGCACCTGCATCGGAATGATCTGGATGATCGGGTTCAGTTCTTCCGCCTCGGGCACCTTGATCCAGAAATCGAAGATCTCCTCCCGCTCCGATGCGACCCCAATGATGTACCCTCCCCGGCTCTTCACCTCCGCGGCATTCGATAAGATCTTCGATCTGTTATCCGGCGCGACGAAGACGATGCACGGCGTTCCC
>CAZPUO010000387.1:0-2067 GCA_964589745.1 uncultured Methanotrichaceae archaeon | reverse complement strand
AAAAAGGAAGTCATTATGATCACTCCAATTACAGGACATGAGCTTGTTCAGTACTACCTCCTCCCGAAGGGCGTGCAAATCGGAGAGAAATTGGTACGTCCTTAAAAAGTCATGGCAAAGCCATGACTAAAATTTTCAATTGATTATTAGGTGCCCCAGGTTCAAAATGTTAGGGCATGAATTCAGCGGCGATTATTTCTCATATACCAGAAGATCTACAAAACGAACCATGGCTCCAATCAATCATAGGGCTTCTGCAGACCCAAGCCAAGCAGATCCAAGAACAAGCTAAGCTGATTCAGGAACAAGCCGAGCAAATAAGTGCTCTCAAGCAAACAGTGCAAGATCTCAGAGATGAGATTGCTCGTCTAACGAACACTCCGAAACGGCCCAAATTCAGACCTGGCGGAGGAGATCCTAAAAGCAGAAGTGGCGAGCCGGGCAATTTTACGGGGAATGGCAGAACAAATACCGCCAATAAAATGGCCCCGGAGAAAATGCGGCAAGAAGTGCGTGTGCCGGCACTGGATGTGCCCAAAGGCTCGCGATTCAAGGGATATCAGGAATATGCCGTGCAGGAGTTGGAACTCACACCAAAAGACGTCATCTATAAGTTGGAGGTGTGGCAAGCGCCGGATGGCACTGTAATAAGGGCAATGTTGCCGAAAAAAGTGCAAGGTTCTCATTTTGGTTGCCAATTGCGCGCATTACTGCACAATCTCTATGCTCTAGGGATGACTGAGCCGGGACTCTTTGATTTGTTGAAAGGGGCCGGCATCGAAATTTCTGAAGGACAGGTGCACAACATTCTGATGAATGAGTCCGAAAAGTATGCCCAAGAGAGCGAAAAAATTTTAAGCGCAGGGCTCCGCGAAGCTCCATATATTCGTACAGACGACACCGGCGAAAAACACCAGCATAAAAGTGGATATTGCACCCATATAGGAGGAAAGTATTTTTCCTATTTCAAGACCACCTCTAGTAAATCACGATCCAATTTTCTAAAGCTTCTTCTTCAGGGCAAAGAGGGATACTCAATCAATGAGGCGTTCATATGGCACCTTTTCCAAAGCGGCGTAGACGATGACCTGCTCAATCATTTTGAAGAATGCGTTGGCAAAACATATCGGTCGAAAAAAGGCCTCAATCGTCTCCTAAATCATCTGGGAATAGAGAACAAGAAACTGCGTCTGCAATGCCTGGAGGCCGGCTTGGTCGGATTCATTAGCGAGAACATCCTAAAGCCCGGTCAAGTACTTTTGTCCGATCGTGCAGGTCAATTCGCTGTTTTTGACCATGCCGGCTGTTGGGTTCACATGGAGAGGCCTTTGCGCAAGCTGCCAGTTGCCACTGCGGAAGCGGAACGAGAACTTGCACGAGTACGTGGAGCGATCTGGGAGTTATACGACAAGCTGAAAGAAGCGGCACTTACTCAAACCGGCAAGGAAGAGGTGTATCAACTATACGACCGGCTGACAGCAATGCATAGCATTAGCCCGGGAATTAATGAAGTATTGGCAGCCTTTGCCCAATATCGAGAAGAAATGTTGAAAGCTCTCGACCATCCCGGCCTACCCCTGCATAATAATGATAGCGAACGAGATATTAGGGGCGTAGCCAAGCGGAGGAACATCTCCGGAACGACAAAAAGTGAAGAAGGAAGAGCATTTCGAGATGGGATTATCACACTAAAGCAAACCTGTGCCAGGCTTGGCATTAGCTTTTGGGGGTATCTGACTGGATGGTTTATGCAGGAGCCAATGGACTTGGCTGAGAACATACGTCAAAAATATCGAACTGCTTGCGCAAGTCCTTCAGGATAATGTCATGGCTTTGCCATGACTTTTTAAGGACGTACTAAACTTCCTTGTGGATCGCTCGGCACTACTGCTTTTTCCTGAACGTTCCTTTTTTCAAACATAAAATCATCCCTGCAAACAGAATCAAACTCGCCCATGGCAAAGGAATCATACCGAATAGCTTCTCAACGTGTTTGTTGCAACTCTCCTCTCCGCATAAGAGGTTCACAGGTATAAAGGACTGAACGATCTGAATCAAAGCTAAGAG
>CAZPUO010000386.1:0-2067 GCA_964589745.1 uncultured Methanotrichaceae archaeon | reverse complement strand
TATGAGGGAAACGGGGGTCTTAAAGGTGAGAGAAATTTTTATTCTTCAGAGCTGAATTGAAAAAAATATTAACGCTAATTCTAATCGTAGCTTTCATAGTTTCAATGTTATTCATTGGAACTTCCTGCAAAGGAGAAGAGGCAGCTGAAGAAGAAGTAACTGAAGAAGAAGTAGCTGAAGAAGAAGCAGCTGAAGAAACTGTTACGACAGAAAAGACGGATATTAAAATCTGGTACTATTGGGAATCTCCAATACATCAGGAGGTTTTAAACACGATTGTTAGTGACTTTAATGCTTCACAAGAGAGAATTACAGTAAGTGCTGACTATATCCCGTTTGCAGATTTTAAGAAACAATTATCCGTTGGTGTTGCTGCTGAGGAGTTACCTGATCTCGTAATTATCGATAATCCTGATCATGCGGCTTACGCTGCTATGGGGATTTTCGCGGATCTGACAGATGAACTTTCTTCGTGGCCGGATCTTGGAGAATATTACCATGGTCCCCTAGCGTCCTGTACAATTGAAGGCAAAATTTATGGCATTCCCTTTGGCAGTAATTGCCTCGCACTATACTATAATGAAGATATGCTTGCAAGTGCTGGATGTGAAGTACCTACTACGTGGGACGAGCTTAAAGATGTTGCTGAGAAGACGACCACAGATGGTGTGATTGGTTTTGCTATCTGTAGTCTGCCAAACGAGGAAGGCACATTCGGATTTTTACCTTGGTTATGGTCTACTGGTGCAACCTCATACGAAATCAATAGCGAGGGCGGCATCAAAGCTCTGACACTTTACAAAGACCTTATTGAATCAGGCAGTATGAGTACGGAAGTTATCAACTGGACGCAGGGTGATGTTATGAATCAGTTCATCTCTGGAAATATTGCCATGATGATCAATGGGCCATGGCAGGTGCCAAGGATGCGCAGTGAAGCGCCCGAAGAACTCAATTGGAACGTTGCTTTAATTCCCAAGGATGAGGTATATTCATCAGATTTGGGTGGTGAGAACTTTGCCATTATCAACAATGAAAATGTTAGTAAGTCGCTTGAGTTCCTCTTGTATGCGGTAAGTGCGGAAAAGGTCAGGGAATATATAGATAATTTTGGCTATATTGCTTCTCGTAAAGACGTTGCTAAAACTCAATACACGGATGACCCGATTATGCAGAAGTTCATCGAACAGATGGAGTATGCATTACCACGTGGTCCTCATGAAAAATGGCCAGAAATATCTAATGCAATATCGGCTGCGTTTAACGAAGTCATTACTGGCGTAGCTGATCCTGAAATTGCAGCAGCAAACGCGCAAACGACTATCGATTCAATCTTGGAATAGCAGTTAGCAGGCATATATAAAAGATTGGCGTATATGAAATACATATACGCCAATCTTTTTATAGGGTGCGCCCAGCATGAGCAGTAGCTAAGGGGTGAAAGGCCCCTGTGGGGGTTGGCAAGCACCAACCACTAGCTTAAAACAAGGGCGTCTATCGTGAGGTAGAGTCTGAAGGAAGTTGGCAGCAAAGCTCCGGCCTTAGGAACACGAACCACATATAAGGCTAACTGTAGATGGATGAGCTTGCCTTTCAAGGCAAAGTCCAATGCTTGCCAAAGCTACATTAAGTAAATGTGTAGGGTAGATGGATCGAAAGTTACTGACTCTTACCCGGGGAGGTCTGACAGGCACAAGATAAGGCAGATAACCAGAAGGAATAGAGGAAGGTCTATTGACAGTGTGATAAAAGAGATAAACATAGCCATGACAGGATTTATCAATTACTTTAAGCTGGCTGATATGACAGAGTTCTTAATAAAATTCGAAAAATGGATAAGAAGGAAGCTTAGAGTAATCGTCTGGAAGCACTGGAAGAAATGCAGAACCAAATTTAGGAAACTGGTTGGAATGGGACTTCCCACCCTGCAGGCAAGGATGGCATGGTGCAGGAAGAAGTACTGGAGGCTCTCAAAGACACCGCAGTTAAATACAGTAATGGGAATCACTTACTTCAGGGATAAGGGACTTATTAATCTGGTAGAGAGGTACGGACTGATTCGTTAAA
>CAZPUO010000385.1:0-2074 GCA_964589745.1 uncultured Methanotrichaceae archaeon | reverse complement strand
ACCTGTTAGTCAGTGTCAAATAACACTTCTTTTACAAAAATCCACGGATTATGGACACCTATTATCTATTGACGGTGATCTCCCCTAATGGCCAGGTGGAGGGGGGTGGCTGGTACAAGGCTGGAACAACAGCTCAATGGAGCGTTACCCAATCTCAGGTTCCCATGTCAGGCATCCTCGGCTTCTTCAGAGGCAAGCTCAAAGCCGACAGCTCTTCCAGCACTGTGCTCATGGATGGCACAAAGAAAATAACTGTGACCTGGAGCCCCGACTATACCATGCCCGCCATCCTTATTTTTCTGTTAGTCCTTTTCGTAATCGGCATGTCCTTTGGAGTCTATCGTTTATTGCATCCGCCTGCTCCCAAGCCCGCAGCTCTGGCAGTGGCACCTCCAGCACCAGCTGCTGCGCCTACAATAGTATTCCTTGAAGGAGGGGGGCAGCAAAAATCGCCTCTCGATACTACAAGAGAGCAGCTAGTGCAGCAATTCAGGCTGTTCTTGCAGAAATATGAGGAGGATGTCAAGAGCGTCACAAAGTCCGAAGCTTTAACTGCGGCAGAAGTTGTCCCAGAGGCGCAAAGATTGGCAGCACCCAAGAAAGAGGCTTTAGCTTGCGGCTATACTTCAAAAAGCCTTCTCAGAACGGTGGTTGGCAACTGGAGGAAAGTGGAAGAAAAAGTTGAAACTGAGCCAGAAGAAAAAGGCGTTTTGATAAGCACCGTGTGGGCGCGGGATATCTACAACGAATGGGAAATCTTTACCTGCTCTCGATCTAGCGGTCATAGCGGGAAACACCAGGGCGCTACCGAGATAGCCTATACTCTGCAGAAAACTGTTACTAAAGAAAGAACTCAGGGTGCTAAGGAAAAAAGAACACCACCCAAGCCCCACTTCACTGATGAGCTCCCGGCAGTGGACGCAAGCCAACACCATATAATAGACGACAACCGAGCTATACCTTCTGATGAGGTCGTTACCCCTGACGAAGTCATCCCTCCTGAGTCTCCTGACGAGTAATCCTAATTCTGCAGCTCTAATAACCAGTCTGGAATGTTTGATGGCCAACCCTTTGTAATGGTTGCCCGATTGAAGATTGACCGAGGTTGGTGGTCATGGTAGATTTGATTCGAGCCGAGGTAGCTCGGGTGGTAGAGCAGCAGACTGAAGATCCGCTGCCTAGACAAGCCTTGGTCGGCGTTGCACAATCCGCCCTATTGTTACCCTCTAGATGCTAGATCCTTCCCATAGCTTGGAGGAACTCCCGGGAGGTTACCACGGTCGCCTGTCGAGGGAACACTTTCTCGGTGAGCACTCGGTGAACCTCCTCATCTCGGTCAGCACAACAGTCAGCTAGCACTATCAGATGATAATCTATATCAGCCGCCCACCGCACTGCTGTGAGCACGCACCCACTCGTCGCAACTCCCATCAGAACTAACGTGTCGATGCCCCGGGCATTGAGCACCGCAGTCAGATCCGTGGTCGAGAACGGTCCAGTATGGCGCTTGGTAACAACAACTTCTCCCGGTTGAGGAGCTACTGCGGGAAGAATTTCGGAACCCAGTGTCCCTTCTGTGAGACGCCCGCTCTCTTTGATGCCCCTGCGGGCTTTATCCCGGTCGCTAATCTCAGGATAGCCCTCGCGAAAGCGCACTACCACATAGATAACGGGAATGTCTCGATTGCGGGCCCCCGCCAGAACGGCACTCGCCTTGGTGAGGAGTTCGTTTCGCAAGGCCTCTGGGTAAGCACCCACGATGTCATTCTGGTAATCCATAATTAGGACCGCTGTCTTCTCTCGCGCAATTGACAATTGTTCGGTCATGTCCCAAAACCTCCTTACATGTTACGTATATTGTAATAGCTGTGGTGCCCATCCTTCCCTGCTCTTGCGCTTCTATAAAGAGTAGCCCACCCTTTGCGAATTTTAGACGACTGTTGAATTCCTTTCAAGTTTACCCCCCTATCGAAACAGATTCGTTCTTATGGTGCCGTGTTTTTATGTGTGTGCTTAGGTATTAGGACGCTATGAACCAATCTTACTCCTGTCTTTGCGAGTACCAATCCGCTAT
>CAZPUO010000384.1:0-2083 GCA_964589745.1 uncultured Methanotrichaceae archaeon | reverse complement strand
AGGATGGTCTGGCTGGCACCGAAGGGATCGCTGATGCCCGTAACCTGGATCTGGGCCCGCATCACTGGCCCTGTGCTGGAGGTCAAAAAGCCGCCGGAGCCTCGCGCCATTCTGGCTCCGTTGCTTGCGGCCGCTATCACGGACGGCTCCTCGGTGGCCATGGGCACAAGAACTTCCCGTCCATCGATGACGAAGTTTGTGGCTATGCCGAGGGGCACCTGGAACACGCCAATCACGTTCTCCACCATTCTGTCCGCCTGGTCAAGCTCAAGACCCTCCTCCACCTGGGATACCTCTTCCTGACTAAGGCCGGCCTGCATAGCCACAGCTTTCAGCCTCTCGTCCGGAGGAAGCTTGTAGAACCCTGAAATTCTGGAAGTCACCTTTCTCACACCTCAGCAATGCTCACAGAAAGCTCTCGAAGGGGAAAAACTTTATTCCAGTCAGCCGATTTATATCTAATGGACCAACCTTTTGCGTCCTCTTTGGCCAGAGCAATCTCGGATCTGGAAAACGCCGTGGGTAGGCTCAGTCCTGTGCAAAAAATGCTCCTTGGTACAGATGGTTCTGTAACCAGCCTGCTGGAGGTCGTGACCGGCAGTCCCGTCGAGATCGAGACCTTGGTGCAGAGGATCGTGCCAGCTGATGAAGCTGTGGCAGCAGAGCTCGCCGTAAAGCCCGGCGAGGAGGTTAACTATCGGGTGGTGAAGCTGAAATCGGCAGCCACCGGAGAAACGCTCATCTATGCCGTCTCGCATACGCCCTTGAAGAGGCTGGAGGCAAGCTTCAGGGATGACCTGACCCAGGCAGACATTCCCATTGGAGTCATCCTAAAGAAGCACCAGATCGAATCCCGCAGGGACATAACAGACACCGGATTTTCCCAGGCAGACGGTGAGATGAGCCGCGTCTTCAATATCTTTCCCAGCGAGCTGATGCTCTCCCGCAACTATAAAATCTTCCGGCAGGGGGAGCCTCTAATCGCTATAAAAGAGACATTTCCCTATAATAGCTTTCAGGATGAGCAACGGATAGTGGTAGAGACACCCTGCCGGATCCACCTGACCCTGACGGATCTGACAGGAAACTGTGGCCGTGTGGATGGCGGCGTAGGAATCACCCTGGATGAGCCGAACATACTGCTGGAAGCAGAGAGATCGAAGGATCTCGTAGTTGTCGGGGAGAACGCTGAGCGCGCCAGAGCCGCCGCCCTGGCTGTGGCCATTCATTTTGGCTTGGGAGGAGCAAGGCTATCCGTTAGAAGTGGCTACCGCATGCACGTGGGCCTGGGCGGGGGAACTCAACTGGGAATTGCCGCTGCCAAGGCTCTTTGCGAGCTCTACCATCAGCCTGTGACTGTGCGCGAGATTGCGAAGATCACCAGCCGGGGGGGAACGAGCGGCATCGGAACCGCCGCCTTCGAGATGGGTGGGTTCATAGTCGATGGTGGACACACCTTTGGGCCAGGAAAAGACAAGCGGGACTTTCGGCCGTCTTCGGCTTCAGCTGGTGTCCGGCCGCCGCCCGTAATTGTGCGCCATGATTTCCCACGGGATTGGAAGATCCTGCTGGCCATCCCCAACATCCCGAAGGGTGCCCACGGTCAGAAGGAATTGGATATCTTCAAGGAATACTGCCCCGTTCCCCTGGCAGACGTTCACGAGCTCTGCTACCAGATCCTGGTGAGAATGGTTCCTTCTGTGGTAGAGGAGAACCTGGATGAGTTCGGCGCGGCCGTCAACAGAATCCAGGAGCTAGGATTCAAGAAGATAGAGGTGAAGCTTCAGCACCCGCTGGTGCATAAGCTGATGGCGGAGATGAGGGAAGCAGGTGCAGCCTGCTCAGGGCTGAGCTCCTTTGGACCGACGGTGTACGCGATAGCGGATACTCAAAATCGAGATATCGAGGCTGCAGCCTCCGAGGCCATGAAAGATGTGGGAGGAGATGTCCTCATCACCCGCTGCAGAAATGAGGGAGCGAGAGTCAGAGCAATTTGATAGTTGCCATTTATATTTAAGTTTGTATCTGTAAATATATTTATGACTTATTGTTAATATGACTGGTTAATATCACTAGTTTAATA
>CAZPUO010000383.1:0-2088 GCA_964589745.1 uncultured Methanotrichaceae archaeon | reverse complement strand
GATTATATATGTCAATAACTTAATTTATATCTATGGAGGTAGATAAAAGTGGATAAACGCATTTATACCAGACGGGGGCCAAATATACCCGACAGAGTGAGAAAGCTCATCTGTAAGATATACGTCGAAAATGAAGACCAGACCGCTAAAGAAGTCATGACGAAGCTGCACATCATATTGAAGAAGGAGATGGGCGCACAGTGGCCGCAGGGTTGGCCAGGCATCAGCGCTATCCAGAAGGAGTTGGAGAAGTTCCACAAAAGGCGACCGGCTCTGGAAGATGAGGACAAGCTCTGGTCACAGGTGGCTCTCGCGGCTTTCCCACTGCCACTCGAAGCCATTCCAATCGTCTACCGGGTCTGGGCCAGCTGCCTGCTCCAGGGCAAGCCGCTGACCATAAGGCAGGCCAAATGGGTGGCTAACCTCAGCCATATCTATATAAAGAAGGATGAGTTTGGGAACATAGACGAGCAAACCATTAAAGCGCTTCGAACTTCAGCCTGGGCTGCTGCAGTGCATGAGAAGGTGCTCAAACTAACCGAAGGACTATCTGACAGGTACAACGATATGCTCTGGTTCTGGTTGGAAGATGCTCACCATTACTACGAGTTGACCGGCGATGGTCATCTCCTCGCCCTGCTCAATGAACAGTGCAACCAGAATGTGAAAAATGAACCTGAGGCTCAGAGCGTCGCTGAAGATGCAGGCGAGGTGCAATGGTCGCCGGAGACATCGCGCAGGAAGACTAAGAAACTAGGAGGGGACTAGAAGGCACGTCCTTACCTCGAAATAAGGAAATTACTTATGCGTGACCGACAGATGCGCAACGGGATCATGAAGACGGGGCAGAATTGCTTTTCGATCCTGATAAATGCCGGCCGTGATCCCGGTACAGGCAAGCGCATCATGCAGTGGGTTAGCTTTAAGGGGACATTCAAAGAGGCTCAAAAGAAAAGGGTTGAGCTGCTGCACCAGTTAAATACCGGCAACTTCGCACGCCCGGCCAAGACCAAGGTGGCGGAGTTCCTGCGTCGCTGGATAGATGACTACAAGCCTAACTTATCGCCCCGCGGCTATGATCGCTATGAGGGCATAGTCACTAGGCACTTGATACCAGCCCTTGGACACCTCGCTCTCACCCAGCTTAAGCCGGAGCATATCAGCAAGCACTACACGGATCTGTTGAACAAGGGGCTGGCACCCAAAACGGTTAAGTACCATCACTCAGTTCTTCACAATGCCCTGAAGACAGCTTTGAAGTGGGGGTTGATCATGCGCAATCCGTCAGACGCCGTCACTCCTCCACGTGGCCGGCAGAGCGAGATGCAGACATGGAACGAAATAGAGATGACTCGCTTTCTAAAAGAGGCTGAGTCGACGCCCTACTATGAGCTGTTCTATTTGGCCTTGTTTACAGGGATGAGAAGGTCAGAGTTATTGGCGTTAAAATGGTCCAACATCGATTTCATTTACAATCAGATCTACGTCAATCGGGGCCTGCACCACCTTAAGAACGGCAGTTACGTGTTCACTGAACCTAAGTCACAGAAGAGCAGGCGTGCTATAGCTTTATCGCCGTCCACTGTCCTGCTGCTCAAGGCGCTGTACGACAAGCAGGCTCAGAACATGACCTTGTTGCATAAGTCGTTAAACGATGATGATCTGGTCTTCTGCCATCTGGACGGCAAGCCTCTGCGTCCGAATACTATAACACGGGTCTGGGTCGTGACAGCGCAGAGGGCTGGGGTAAATCCTATCAGATTGCATGATGCCCGGCATACGCACGCTTCCTTACTGCTCAAACAGGGTATCCATCCCAAGATAGTTCAGGAGCGATTGGGACATTCCAGCATCGAGATCACGCTTGATACCTACTCACATGTCGCGCCCGGGCTGCAGGCCGCCGCTGCTGCCCGTTTCGATGAGGCCTTCATAAATAATGTGATCTATACGAATGTCCCACAACATCAAAATAACTAGATGTTTGCAAAATGTTTGCAAAATGAAAAACGACAATACTTTATGTAAACGGTTTAGCTACGAAATTGGCGAAAAATGGGGGGTTGGTAGCGCATACCGGATTCGAAC
>CAZPUO010000382.1:0-2105 GCA_964589745.1 uncultured Methanotrichaceae archaeon | reverse complement strand
TCAACGATCCTTCGGATCTGGTCCCTTTGCTCCAGGCCTTCGGCTCCAATGTTCACAAAAAAGTCTTTGATGAGCTCTGCAAGGACTGGCATACCGAGCGCGAGCTAGCCGCGCTTGTCGGGGATGAGAGCAGCGTACATCGAAGCGTATCACTGCTGCGCAAGAGCGGCCTCATCGAGACCAAATGGAGAGTGCCGGAGCCTGGTGCCAGCCCCGAGAAGGAGTACCGTTCTACTTATTCCCGCGTTCAGGCCAATTTCGGAGCTTCCATGGAAGATCTGAGCGAGCTCATCAGCCTCACCTTCATGTCCGACGAGGAGCTGCGATCGGTGACGGAGAAGCTGCAGAAGATGGTCAATGGAGGCAACAACTCGCTTTCCAACCTTTCCCGTGAGCTGGGATTGAGCCAGATATTCATTCGCGGCGCTGCTAAGAGGGCGGAAAGGCTGGCTGTGAGGGGCCAGCGCATCGAGCCCTACGAAGAGGATTTCTGATGGCCAATATCCTGCAGAGTAAGCGGGAGAGTTCGCGTTTTCAGATACTTGTCGAGATCGCTGCTCATCAGCCCAACCTGCGCCAGAAGGAGGTCGCCGAGCGGCTGGGCGTCACCCCCCAGGCTGTTTCAGAGTACATCAAAGAGCTGGTGGCGGACGGACTTGTTACTACAGATGGAAGAATGCGCTACAGTATCACCAAAGAAGGCGTGGAGTGGCTGCTGGAGAGCGCGGCCGAGCTGAAGCGCTATGCCCGCGTGGTCATGGAGGAGATCATCAGCCACGTCTCCGTCTGGACAGCCCTGGCGGAATTGGATTTGGCCGAAGGCGAGCGCGTCTCCTTGGAGATGCGAAGCGGCCTACTCTATGCCAATAAAAAAGAGGGCATAGAGGCCAGCGGAGTGGTTATCAGCGGGGCCAAATCTGGAGAAGATGTGGGTGTGTCCGACCTGAGGGGGCTGATCAGCCTGGAGGAAGGGCGAATCACTGTCTGCAAAGTTCCGCGGGTGCAGTCGGGTGGCTCGAGAAAGACGGACTTAAGGCTCCTGGAAAGGCAGATCTCCAAAGAGAAGATGGTGGGGTGTCTTGGCATCGAGGCCCTGGTAGCGCTGAGAAAAGTGGGACGCGAGCCGGATGTGATATTCGGGGCCAGGGAGTCGGCGGTAGAGGCGGCCTACCACGGCATCAGCTCTCTGGTGGTCAGCGTTGATGAGCAGATCCCAGGCCTTCTCAACCGCCTGGAGTCAGAAGGGCTGAAATACGAGCTGATCGACCTCACTTTGGGATGACTTTTCAGGTTTTGGCTCAGGCGGACAGGTCCCGCATACTACTATTACCTCAGAGCGGAGACAAGACCCTCTTTGAGGGCCATCTGAGACTGAAAGATATGCCTCAGGGGCCGAGGGTCTTCAAGTTTTTGGTAAAAAAGGATACAGAGAAGTATCTGCCACCCGAGGATGCTCTGAAGCTCTTGCGAAAGGCGAGCGCCATTTACCTGGCCCGTGGCGATCCTGCAATGGAAGGGAAGTTCATCGAGCTCCTGGAATCATACCAGCTCGGCTACAGGTTTGTTCAGGTCTGCAACCACTGCCTGGGAGAGAGACGGGCAACTTACGTAGGCAGGGATGCCATCGCCTACAAGGGCGGGCGGATCTGCGAGAACTGCGCTGCGGCAGAGCTCTTGCGCGAGGCTGACTTCCGCGGTTTAGGCCGAGCCGCCAAATCGCATCTCGCTCGGATTTTAAAGCGCAGGCGCAACCTGGACGACGTGGTGGGCCTTTTATCGTTGCAGAGGCTGGAGCCAGATCTCACCAGATTCGACATCATCCCGGCCAGCCGCGAGGAGCCGACTTTGGATCTGGAGTCCATCGAACTTCCCAGGCCGCAAAAGGAGCTGCTGCGCCGCAGGCTGAATAAGCTATTGCCCGTGCAGTCCAGGGCGGTGCAGGCGGGCCTGCTGGAAGGCAGGAACCAGCTGGTGATATCGGCTACGGCTACCGGAAAGAGCCTGATAGGCGAGATGGCTGGCATCAAGAACCTGCTGGAAGGAAAGGGAAAACTCCTGTTTCTTGTTCCGCTAGTTGCCTTAGCCAATCAGAAGTTCGATCAGCT
>CAZPUO010000381.1:0-2108 GCA_964589745.1 uncultured Methanotrichaceae archaeon | reverse complement strand
TTGTAGAACCTCTCCAGCTGCCCGCGCGTGGAGACCACGCCCTCGTTTCGCCAGTCCACGTCCTGGGTGTACTCGGCGTTGGCTAGGATGTACAGGCGCGTCACGTCAGCGCCGTTCTCTGCCACTGCCTGACGCAGTGTGAGCAGGGGCCCCTTGGACTTGGACATCTTCTGCCCTTCCAGGGAGACGAAGCCGTTGACGGCTATGGCCTTGGGCCACAGCGCCTCCGGGAATACGGCCACGTGATGGTAGAGGAAGAAGAGCAGATGGTTTGCCACCAGATCCTTTCCAGAGGTTCGCAGGTCCACAGGATACCAGTAGGCGAAGTCCTGGCGAATCTGCTGCACCGTCTCCAGCGGAATGCCCGTCAGCTTTGCCACTGCTGCGGCATCGCCGTGATCCAGGAAGATGTACTCGAAGAACTCCGGCGGCAGATTATCGATCTTCATCCCAGCGTTCACATACTTGGCCAGAATGTAGTAGGCCATGTAGATAGTCGAGTCGCCCAGCGACTCAATCAGCCATTCCTTGTCCCAGGGCAGGTGCGTGCCCAATCCTTTTCGCCTGGCGCAGGCCTTGTCCTTCAGCCAGTCCACCTTGTTCTCGAACTCCACCCGGAACTCCTCAGGGATGATCTGCATCTTGGAAAGGCAATCCAGCACCTGCGCCTTCCAATCCGGGTCTGAGTATTCCAGGAACCACTGGTCCCGCACCATCATGATCACGCAGCGGGTGCCGCAGCGGCAGATCACCGGCGTCTCGGAAAATTCGTAAAAGACCTCCGCCATGTTCTGTTCGATCAAATCCTGCAACAGCACATCCTTGATCTTGGAGACGGCGATGCCAGCATAGCGGCCGGTGTTGGCCTTGAGCACGCCGTTGTGAAACTCGCGCCTGTAGACCAGCTTGGTGGCCTCCTCAGCCTTGGGGTCGTTCTGGTCCTTGACCTTCAGATCGGCAACAGCCTCCACTGCCGGGAACTCGCCGTAGCCTGGTGACTCGATCAGGGAGATGAACTGGATCTTGCGCAGGTCTTCTTTGATGCCGTACTCGCTCAGGTTTTTGTCATAAAGATCCTTCAGCGCCAGAAAGTCGTAGGGTGCGTGAGCCGGAACCGACATGACGATACCAGAGCCACTGTCAGGTTCCACGAAGCTGGCTGGCAGGATAATGACCTCCGTTCCAGTCAGCGGATTCTTGACCTTTTTGCCGATCAGCTCCTTTCCTGGGATCTCCGCCCCCCAGGCCACCTTCCGGTCGGTGAAGGTCAGCTTCTCGTACGCTTCGCGGGAGACGATCCAGGTCTCGTTGTTGACACGGGCGACAACGTAAGTGACCTCAGGATTCAGCCAGAGGTTGGTCACTCCGAAGACAGTCTCGGGCCGCAGCGTGGCGCAGGGCAGGACCTCCTCGCCCATCCTGAACTTGATCAGGGCATAGTCCAAGATGGTGGCATCCTCGCCCTTCAAAATATCGTGATCCTCGACCGGGTTCTTGTCGTGCGGGCACCAGCGCACCGGATGGCTTCCCTTGACCACGTAGTCCAGGCGGCGCAGGATGCCGTACTGCCACTCGATGAACTTGCTGTACGCCGGGTCGGTGGTGGTGAACTCCCGCCTCCAGTCAATGGAGTAGCCGATGCTCTGCATCGCGCGCTTTGCTTGCTTCCGGAAATAGAGCACAATCTTCTCCGGAGTGTTCAAGCTACTAAGTTCGTCTTCCGGGATGCCGTGCAGCTTGGTGTAGACTCCCCAGATCAATGGGTCTTTGTTGGCAATCAGCTCAGAGAGCCCGACGATGGGCGTTCCCGTGGCATGGAAGGCCATGGGGAAGAGCACGTTTTCTCCCCGCATGCGCCAAAAGCGGGCAACTGCATCGCCTATGGTGAAGGTGCGGGTGTGGCCGGCGTGCAGATTTCCGTTTAAGTAAGGATAAGGTATGGTTAAGAAGAACTTCTTTCTGGCGTCCGGCTCGGGCTGGAAGACCGCTCTATCCTCCCAGATCTTCTGCCACCTGGCCTCAATCTCCTTCGCCGAATAATCCTTGAGCAACTCATTTCCTCCCATGACAGATAAATATATATTATTAATACTTCATTATTTTATTAT
>CAZPUO010000380.1:0-2114 GCA_964589745.1 uncultured Methanotrichaceae archaeon | reverse complement strand
TCCTATAACCTTTCATTATATTTTATAATCCCCTAATTGCGCCTGACGACCTTTCACTCTGCAGGATAACCTTTCATGTCGGCTGCAAATAATGGTGAGAAGATGGTTTTGCCCCGAAATTCCCTTCTGATCCTTGTCCTGCTATCATTAGCGCAGCTCATGATCGTACTCGATTTCTCCATAGTCAATGTCGCGCTGCCCTCGATCCAATCTCAGTTCCATCTGTCCCCAACGAAGCTGCAATGGGTGGTGAGCGCGTATACTTTGATATTTGGTGGTTGAATAAGCGCGAGATTATGAACAAAAGGCTTGAAATATCAGCGCTTGAGGCTCCAGTTGTTCCTCACCATCTCTGCCAGACGCGGGTTCTTGAACTGCTCGTAGATATCCATGTCAGTGGTATAGCCTATGAAAGGATCTATGGTACCTTGCTCCAGGTTCGCCACCCATACCTGGATTCCTGCATCTTCGGCGATCTGACCTTTTTCCCGGAAGAACTGTACGAAAGGCTCCAGGCTCTCGCCGCTCGGCACCAGAATTGCGCTTTCCATTTTTCCCGGAAATTTGAACTTATCGATATCCAGAGATTTTACGCTCGATGCCACGAAGATTTGCAAATTGCGCTCTCCTGCGGAAAAAATCAAATCTTGAGGCCCCTCACGAGAAAGACTGTATCCTGCGCTGGCCATAAAATCTTTTAATAAACCAACCTGGCTCCGGTGCTGGATGCTCTTCAGCTCAGGAAGGGACTGTAAGAACTCGCGGCTCGCTTCATCGAAATCATGCTTATTGTATCTCTTAGTGTGCAGGAAATGGAAGATATGCCCGTTAATCTGCGTGTAGGTATCAAGCTTGGGCAGGTCGAAGAAGACGGACTCTCCGTTCATGATGCTGGCAAAAATGCCCGGAGCGATGTGTTCTCCCACCATCTTTCCGAGCTCTGAAGATTCTTGATCGCTCAGGTTTGCGGCAAAAACGATGTCGTAGGTCCGAAGGAGAAGCTCGCACCTGGCTATGATCTCCTTCTCATTTAGCAGTTCCCTGAGAACGCCTGCAATTTTATCAATTCCCGTCATCTTTTTATCCCTGATATCCGCCGCCTGTACACAGCTCGTTTAACTTGGCATCCTCGTCCTAGGTTGCTTTGTTGGATGTCTCCTCGCTAACCACACGAAAGGCGTACTCATCGTATCTGTCTCATCTTTGGGTGGAGGGTGATAGATAAGTTTTCCGCAACAAAAATGTGGCTTGGCTGAGAATATACAAGAATGCAGAATGGTTGTATTGTTATTATAAAAAGTGCAGACAAGTGTTCTGAAATGCCCTAACAGTTGGTGCAATGGATCTATTGCGAAAACGAATCAAAATTGCATCCTAGCTTGACGGTGATTTTTTTTCAACTAATTCACCGACGAGCATAAGTTCGTCGATGATTGAAGGTAAATTTGAATGCAATAGAAAGAAAGCAGGGATTAAGCCGCCATCCCTGCCTTGGCGATATATTTTATCAGATCCGTACCCAGCTTGGCAGTCTTTTGGACTTCCTTCGCCATCTCTTCGGGAGCGACTCCTCTTTCATTCATGTGCTTGATGGCGGTCAACGCCTCATCGGGAATTGTGAAGTACTCATCCAGGTCTTTCCTATGGCCCCAGACGTCTCCTTCCAGGAGTTTGACTCCCTGCATCTCCAGGAATACGCCGATGGCTTTGGACATCGTCTTCATGTAGGAAGGCGGGATCTGAACCAACTGCAGCCTGGGAGTTTTCTGCATCAGGTTGAGGAAGTCAACGTTGGACGCCCTGAACGCCAGATGAATCATTTTTTCATTCGGTCTTATCGATTCTATCTCTTCTCTGGAACTGATTACTCTAAGCTTCATGACATATCACCTAGACTAAGATTGTTTATTACCTATTACGACATTCAACGTATATAAATTTTTCTAATTAAGACATACGACGTAGATAGTGGCTAAGTAAGCTACAACTAATTATGCTACTACTAAGTATTATAATACTAAGTAAGATATGGATAAGTAATATACAGATAAGTAAGATGCAGATATGGAAATTTGGGCATTAACCAATTCTTTGTACAATGCTCAGTCATACGG
>CAZPUO010000379.1:0-2134 GCA_964589745.1 uncultured Methanotrichaceae archaeon | reverse complement strand
GATTTAAATACGTTTTTGCATTGATTTGGCTCTTTAGCGGGCTGGCGCCTATTATTTCGGACAGCTCTGCGCGGCTTGTCGCAAGCTCCATATTTGCAATGATTCTGCTGCCCTGATAGTCATTTGCCAGCAGATGAGAAAAACCGAAGTTTAAACTAATGATGATTAACGCAAAAACCGCCACGATGACTGAGGACGATAACAACATCTTTTTTATGCGAATCCTGGCGGAGCCGGAGAGCAAAGATACGCAGATAGCCGTAAAAGAAAACATCGACATTGTTTCCAAAGCAGCCATGAAATGAATATCGATTGTGTGTGAGCTCAGGTATAGCTCAAAAGCATCTGATGGCAAGTGCATCAGGTTTAGTAGAAATGGAACTGAAAGGTAAGATGAGCCAAAGACGGCCGGGATCCCTGCAAATATGAGAAGAGCCTGCTCTCGTGCGTTCAAAGAGTCTTGATAATACCAGCCAGTGAAGAGGATGAATAGGAGGGGAGGGAAAGATCCAATGTTAGGGAAAGCAAAAATGATGGGGACTAAGGCTTGACTGATGGATTTAGTTCTATCAGCCTCCGCGCCGTGTTCTCCTAAAAGTCTCCAGATGCCGTCTACAACCAGTGGAATTGTGATGAAGGCAAGGCCCGTTGAAAATCCAAGGATCAGCGCTTTGCTGACGGCAGAAAAAATTTCTCTGTACTCAAAAGGCGAAAACCAGGATATCATTGAGGGTAGGACAAGAAAGACGAGCAAGAGCGTAAGGACAACAACAGATACGAAGTAAACCTGCAGCTCAAGAATGTGTTCAATGGTGATTGTGCCAGCAACATTGGCAGTCACTATGAAAATGCCGAAGGGAACGATCTTCATTAAATACCTGGTAACGGACGAGATAGCGTTCTGGAGGAGGTTCAAGAGGTCCAATATCTGCTTATTTTTATTCTCTTCTATTAGCGCAAATCCTACGAGCAGACAGAACAGGACAATTCCTGGAACCAACCCCTCGGCCAAGGAATGAAATGGGTTGGAGGGAATAAATAAGTCCAATAGATCAATTTCATTGGTGGCATTTTTCTCGCTGGTACTGAAAAATGAGGAAATATGCAGGGCTGGAAAGGCCAATTGCATGGCAAAGACGAAAAAAATGCCGAGCACCCAGAAAAGGAGCAGAACCCGGGCACCAATGATTATCACGTCTCTCGCACAGGATCGCTTCAGGCTGCCTATTCCCACGATAATGTATATCACTATCGAAGGCAGAACGGTAATTTGCATGATTCTTATGAAGGCATCTCCAGCAGGCTTCAGAATGGCGCACCGTTCCCCGAAGAACAGGCCAATGGCGATGCCTGCTATCAAGCTCATCACGATCTGCGCAGTCAAGCTAAAGCGTGGCGCTTTCATTCATCCTCAGTTCTTGCTCAAGCCTTTTTCATAGAGGGCCTATTCTTTGATATAGGACATGCATTCGTGACTATTGCTATCGGCCCATATTGTATACCGAAGACCGCGTTTCCATAAAATTCAGTAGTAAAGAAGATTAGGCTGTATTTCAAGTTTACCGTATTTCGTACACTTCATGAATAGCTCTTGGCAGAAGTTTCGGAAATGAGGCAGATTCCCTTCTTAAAGCTCTGAGTAAGTAATATGGCCCGAAATAACATCTCGTGTTTTTTGATCCCTTCTCGGAACTGAGTACGGGCCAGGCGGACGGAGATCGCTCTGCCAGCCAAAACTCCTATGGCTATTTGGTGTATGCCATCCATCCTTCCTGACCTCTGAGAGGCTGCCTTAGAACCGCAAATGATCCCACGAGCAAAGTCCTGCACATTGCTTCCCAAGCTCCTGGGAATAAGCACCGAGGCTTAGGGCGACTCCGGGGATGCGTGCATGCAGCCGAAGCGGATAAAGTCCTGAAGAAGCCGAAAGCTTTTTCGCGCGACGCGGCCATGTGGATTGCGATCCTGCTCATCCGGTATCCCGCGAGCCATCCGCCCGCCAAGCTGCACCCTCGCCAGCCCTAAGCTTCATGGCTAAGGCGAGAAATCTTTAAATTTGAATACGACAAACATTTGCGGAAAATATAGTTAGGAACCTAACTTTTTATACCAAACATCTCCCCCAAGAAAACGT
>CAZPUO010000378.1:0-2143 GCA_964589745.1 uncultured Methanotrichaceae archaeon | reverse complement strand
CTCCTTCAGCTTCTGGATGGCCTCCATTGCTACGGCAGACTCGCGGCTTTTCTCATCTTCATAATGCTTTATGATCTCATCGATATGTACGCGGAGGCTGTAGATTTTCTTTGGCCGGCCCTTTCCCTCATTCTTGACATCATGTTCGTTAACCCAATTATTTTCGTGCAGTGTGCGCATCCCTATACTTACCTCTGGCTGCCTGAGGCCCGTTCCTATCTCGATTTCCCTGGAGGTTGCCTCGCTCGTGCTCGCCAGATAGGTGATTATTGAAGCCACGCCTCTTGGCACCTTTAGGCTTCTCATGACTTCAATGAATTCCATATCCTTGTCATCCAGGACCTTTACAGCGGTTTGTCTTATTATAATCCCTCCTTATTTATACAATATGCAATCAAATATAAATATTTTTCTTAATGCTGAATAATCTGGCACATCCCTTAATCATGCAGAGATAAAGGAACGCGCAAATTGCTTCAAATATGAATAGTAATAAATGCGTGCTCTACGATCTCGATTAAGAGATAAGTATGACGATTCTGGTGGGATGCTCTGGCTGGTCCTATAATGATTGGGTGGGCCGGTTTTACCCAATGGAGCTGGCCAAGAAGAAGGGCGAGTGGTTCTCCTACTATGCACAGTTCTTCAAAACCGTGGAGATCAACAGCACCTTCTACCGGCCGCCCGGAGAACGACAGGTCCAGTCCTGGATCAAGAAGGCCAAGGACCTGCAGAGCTTCGAGTATTCCGTCAAAGTCCCGCAGCTGGTCACTCACAAGGCGCTCGTTGAGGGCGATCTGGAGAGGGCGGTCTTCTGGGCCGCCTCTTTTGAGAGGACCTGCGTGGAGCCCCTGGCCAAGGCTGGCCTATTGGGCGGCGTGTTGTTGCAGCTTTCTCCCTATTTCAAGAATGAAGGTTCGGCTCTAGCCGTCCTGAAAGGCGTGCTGGATGCGGTTTCTCACGGAAAGTATAACTACGCAGTGGAGTTCAGGCACAGGAGCTGGCTGGATGAGGGCCGAAAGGAGATAGATCTTGCAACCCTGGAGGCTCTGAGGGAGAGGAATGTCGCCAATGTCCTGATCGATGGCCCTGGCCTTCACGTCGGCACAGAGCAGACTGCAGACCTCGCCTATATTCGATTTCATGGGAGAAATTACGACATATGGTACAAGGGGGAGAAGGAGGACGATCATAGGCTTGATCGTTATGACTATCTTTACAAGGAGGAGCAGCTGACGCCTTGGGTGCCGCAAATTAAGGAGGCCGAATTAAAGGCTGCCAAGGTCATGGTATATTTCAATAATCACGCGCGGGCGAAATCGGTGAGGAATGCCTTTCTTTTGATGGACTTGCTCCTCATGAAGCACAAGCCAAAAGAGGTCCGGCTCCAGGATCAGTTCACGCTGGGGGAGTTCTAGCCGCCCTTTAATGGTCTTTGATATTTTTGCCCGCCTTATGTTGCTATGCAATGGCTCAAAGACTATGCGCTTTATCTCAGACCCTCCTCAGCCTCGATCTCTTCCAGCTCCTCCATCTCCGATCTCCTCAGATCCTTGAGGATGGTTGAGAGCTGATCAATCAACTCAATGCGCTTGATAACCTCTGTTTTTGACGGCATTTAGACCACCATTCTTTTCGCGGCTTCGACCTCTTCGGCTGGGAAGAATCTCTTTATGTGCCAACAAGGCTCTGCGGGGTTGAGGCACCTTGCAAGGCAGGAGCAGTCGGTGGGGGTGGTCACGTAGTACACATCCCATTGCTTGCTGTCCCGCACCAGGCACAGACCGGGGTCCAGCCGATAGAACTCTGGTAGGTCCTCATCCGATTTCGGCGCAGGCAGACCGAATATCTTGTTGATATACGTGATCAAGGTCCGCACTGCCGCGGCCGTCTGGGGGCCGCTGGGCGCGAGCTGTACTCTTTCGTCAATCATTCATTGCCTTCCTGTATATTCTGAATCTATCATACCCGAATTCTCTTAGGGCCGCCTTGACACTGGTCGTCTATATGCCGCCCGATGATGCGGATACATCTCGTTAGCTTGGGCTGTATCCTAGATCTATGATATATATAACCATTTTGGCTAATATGGATAGCATAGTTAGGTAAAACAAAATACTTAAATATATTAGCCACATAGATA
>CAZPUO010000377.1:0-2149 GCA_964589745.1 uncultured Methanotrichaceae archaeon | reverse complement strand
TCCGGCCATGATAGGTACTGCTCCCTGTTAAGCTATAAGGATTGCGAAAGATAGCAAGCCTCTCCCACTTTTTTCCATCAGCGCCAGGTCAGGATCTCGCTGGGCAGCTCCGTACTCTGCTTGGAATGCTGCCCGTCAGGGAGATGGCGGTGGGCGCGTCGCCCGCAATCCGGTCGGGCGGGATAGCCTGCGGCCGCGCCCGCGGGCCCGCTCGTGTGGGGGCGGTAGGGATGCGGCTGGGCAGCGTGGGTGGCTGGAATCCGATCGATCAGAATGGCCTTGAAGCTGCGCCCATGCGCGCTCCCGGAGCCACCCATTTCTTCAGCGCAGACGGCAAGGCTGCCTATGCAGCGATAGGCAGTACAACGATGCTTGTGTGTACGTGCGCTAGACCAACTGCATACTGAGAGGAAAATGTTGGCTGGTAGCCCCAACAAGAATGGTTAGGGGCACATTTATGTGATCAAGTGCCTTAGAAGGCATCATGAAGGTCGTGGTGGACTCTGATGTCCTGATTAAGCTCACAAAAACAGGTTCCAAGGAAGTGATCGTGAGCTTGCTGAAGATCTTTATACCGAAGAGAGTATATGATGAGACTGTCACAGAGTCCAAAGGGTACCTTGATGCAAATAAGATTCGAGAGAACATAAAAGAAGGAAAGATTCAAGTCGCAGGCCTACCAGGGTGCGATAAAGGTGAGATCGAGGCCCTCAAACTTTACAAATCTGGCGGATTCGAGTTAATCGTAAGCGATGATAAAAAATTCCTGAATTATCTTGAGAGAAACGATATTCCCTATCTGACGTCTTCATCGCTCATTGTTTATCTTCTTTATAAAAATAAAATATCAAAAGAAGATACAATTAAATATATTGATAACTTAAAAATGTATATATCCAAAGGGCAGTATCTTACAGCCATGTCGGAGGTCCAGAGATGGGAGAAGTAATGGTCGCCAGAAACCAGTCCCTAAATAGAGTCATCGATCTTATGAAGAGAAATGGCCTCGACGAAGAGAATGCAATGAAAAAGATAATCGACCTGGGCATCCAGGATTATGTCGCAGAGCTTTACAGGGACGGCGAGATCAGCATTCGAGAGGCAGCGGAAATCTTGCAGCTCAACTTCCGGCAGACTTTGGAGATTCTGGAAAAAAAAGTTGGCGGAAATGTGGAACGAGATCAAGAGACAAAAGCATTGAATCTGGCAAAGAGGCTAGCCGAGAGATCGTAAATTCGAACGATTTCTCAATTTAGAGGTTTTTCCCAATAGCTGATTAGGCCTGGCCTGAACGCTGTTCACCCAGTTAGGTCGGGATTGTGCAAGTCGCCTGCACTCCGGTCGGGCGGGATCGCCTGCGGCCGCGCCCGCGGGCCCGCTCGTGAGGGGGGGCGGCAGGGATGCAGGTTGGCGGTGATGGCAGCGGTAGGGATGCGAATTGGCAGCGTGGATGAAGGCTGCCCGCCAGAGGACAGCCAGGGCGCGACTATCTCCAGTCGCAATTCTATTCTTACGTGGCAGAAAGGCACGCCTGCTAGGAACTATGCGGTCGAGATCCAATCCTCTCGACTGATCCCGCCGTCTCGTAAAATCTTTACCAGAAGCTCTACTCCAATTTCTTCGCCATGGTGGGGATTAGGGATAATTATGGCATCCATCCCTCTGATCATATATTGATGCCTTTTGCCCTGAAAGGGTCCTATAGCACCAAGCATCCTCATCCTCTTGATCAGATCGCGTCTTGACACTGGCGAGAGCTTATGCAACAGGTATCGGCTCCTTGGAAGAAATCGCTATGGTATGGCCTGACATGGACGGTATAGGCTGCCCCCATTGAAGCTTTGCCACAATCCATTCTTCGATGACCTCAATCAGCTCCTTACGACAATCCTCAATGGTCATACCTGTTGCCCAAACGCCCACTAGACCAGGCACGTGGGCATAATAAGGCTCTGGGTTGTCAATTACTTCGTACTCGGCTTTTTCCAGGGCTGCCTGGATATATTCTGAGAACATATCAAAGCCCTATTGGCACGCATTAGAATTTAACATTTATTCTGCCATTCGAGGGGCCTAGTTCGGAATGCCCACTGCAAAGGGCCGTGGGCGCTGGTCGCCTGCGGCCACGCCCGCGGGCACGCGCGTGGGG
>CAZPUO010000376.1:0-2157 GCA_964589745.1 uncultured Methanotrichaceae archaeon | reverse complement strand
GCCGATGACTCAGAGCTGACTGATGACGAAGTCATAATCAGGTATGAGAAAGGGCAGGTAGTGGGCATGACCTTCCTCAATGCTAGTAAAAGACGAAAGTCACTAGAATGCTCTGGGTGATTATGCCAGTCACAGATCGCTGGCATATTGATTTAACTTCTTTCTTACTCTTGCCCTTTCAGAATCAATAGGTGCATTAAATTACAATTGGAATATCGCCTGAGCATTTGCCTTTAAGGCAATTATGTGTTGTTCAATTGTTTTTTCCGGATCCTTTAGACAACTCTCTAATCTAAACTCTGCTTGGGCAATTTTAGCACCAAAATACCATATTCCCTGATTACATTGCTCTGGTTTATCGGAATTTATTACAATCCATCTTGCCACTTCTTCATCATTCATATATTTTTTATTTAAATTGATCACAATCCGTCTTACCCAAATGTCTATAGGCTGTAGGTACCACCTGTTATCGTCTTTCGGAAGCGCCAAATCGTACCAGGTAGCAACATCCCTCAAAAATAGAGAAGCAATTTTAGGGCCTACGCCTTGTATTTTCTTTAATCTTTCCCACGCATCTTTTGTTTTCCCTGTTTCCAAGGCTTGTTTTGAACTGTTTATTATATTTTCTGAATTAAATGTACACCAAATACAACCACACGACTTCTCAAGGTGGTATTGGGGATACTTGGGATATAAAGGATTTAGTTTGCGATTTAGTCCTTCACCATTAAGTAAATCACGAAAATTATTCCATACGATTAATGGAAAATTCACAGAGTCTTTTTCCTTCCTAGATCTATTTATAGCCTCTACTGCAGCAGGTGAGAAAGCCGGACTGCGTCCTTGTCGCTCAAATGCGTATCCCTCAAGAAATAAGCTGGCTGCGTTTATAGGATCATTTAGATCATATTTTCGCCAAAGGGGCTTGTAATATATAATCTGAAAAATACGGGAGAGATCTTCGAATAATTTGAGGCGATCACAATCGTTCACCAGCATCACCTTGCAGGCCAATAACTTCCTATTGGGATATTAAGTGTTTCCACAGATTGCTTAGGAAGTGAATTGCCCATGAAAATAAATCCACATTCCACGAGAAGAATAGCATCCCCTTGCTCACAGCATGTCCCCCGTGGCCACGGGGTCAGGGGGGCCGTCCGGCCTTGAGGACTGCCCCTCCAGCCTTCGCGCGCGAAAACAGGCAACGCGCGCGCGGAGGCCCGGAGGAGAGTGCAAAACTCAGTTCGTTAGAGCCACTGCTTTTCAGCCAGAAGGAGACTTCGCCGAATGGAGCGTGCAAAAGATATGCCAGGAAGGCAAGAGGCTTATCTAGTGGCGATACCATAGTCGGGGGATCTGATGATCAGGCTAACCGTCGAGATGGTCAAGAAGATCCATGATTACCTCATCGAGACGGAGGGCGGCGAGCCTGGTGTTAGAGATATAGGGACTCTAGAATATTTAGTTGATAATATCAACCGCGAGGAAAACCTCTTCAGAAAAGCTGCATGGGCTCTGATGCTGGCTGACTGGCATCCATTTTGGGATGGCAGAAGAGAACGGCTCTTCAGCTTGCAGACCTCATTTTAAGGGATGGCGGCTACCATATCCATGCAGAAGATGAGGAGTTAATTCAAGTTCTGACAAGAATAGCCGAGTATAAATGTGACCTCAAGAAAATACTACGATGGATACAGAAGAAAGCCCGCAAGCTGGAGGGAGGCCGCCAGCTACATCTTGGCTAATCGCTTCAGAACACTGCGATTATGGTGCAAGCTTTCCTTGAAGTGCTCTCTAAGCTTAGGAGGGAGGTCAGATAATCTCTGATCGACCAGAGAAAGCTTTTCACGGTCTTTCATAGGGGCGGGCATAATAGGTACTCGTTTGTCAGAAGAGAAATAGGTTTCCCAGGAAAACGAGATATTGGCTTTTCAGTCGCAGAAAGAGTGTCATTCCCTTTCTCGCAGCATGCCCCCCGTGGCCACGGGGTCAGGGGGGCCGTTCGGCCCTGGAAAGACAGCCTCCTCCAGCCTTCACGCGCGAAAACGGGCGACGCGCGGTGTTCCGAAAAAGGCGTAACTCAGTTCAACAGAGACACGGCGTTTCATTAAATTCTATATCCCAACTTAATCAGGTATGTCCGGGTTGCCTCTA
>CAZPUO010000375.1:0-2176 GCA_964589745.1 uncultured Methanotrichaceae archaeon | reverse complement strand
CTCTCTCAGCTTCTCAATCTCTTCCACTTGCTATCTCTCCCCGACGCCTCGTCGATGTAGAGCTTCTTTCCGACGTGGGCAGCGGCATCTGATCCTCTATTTGGTCGAACGATGATATACGGATTTTTGATTGGGCCAAAAATATCGAAAACCTTTCCGACCTTGGTCCTCTTCTGGTCCACCACCCAGGAGTTCATTTTTGGAATGTGGACCTCGCTTCCATCAATTCTCTCGCCGCGAACAATCAATCTCTTCTGTACTACGTGAAGCGCGGTGCCCAATCTCTTCAACAGGTCACCTCATCTATATAGATATAGAAGTACTATTTAAGCCTTCCGAAAACATTTTATTAAATGACCATTTCCGGGGCGGACCTAAAGATTTATCTGCCAATGCCGGTAACTCATGGTTAATGTTTGAGCAGCTTCCCACTGTGCCGACCTCTCAGGAGCTTTTGGATAAAGCCTTCCGGCGAGCCTCGCGGGCCAAGGACGACGAATCTATGGTCCAAAATGCTGGCAATGTACTCTCCGACAACCTTGCCAATCTGATCCGTAAATTTCCTTCTTTCGAGAACCTGCCACCATTTTATAGGGAGATGGCGGATATAACCGTGGGAGTGGATGCCATGAGGATAAGCCTCTCCCGCCTGGCCTGGGCCTCTCGCCTGATCAGGCAGATCACCAGGGAGTTCGTTGGCAAGATAAAGCGATGCAGGGATCAGAGCAGCATTTCGATCAGAAAGGCGGCCTTCGGACGCATCTCCTCGATCATAAAGTCCATTGAGAAGGATCTGATATTTCTTAATGAGGCCAGGAACAAGCTTCGCATGATGCCGACCATAGAAACCCAGACTCCAACCATCCTCATAGCCGGCTATCCCAATGTAGGCAAGTCCAGCTTCATCACCCACATCACGGGAGCTAAGCCAGAGATCGCCAGCTATCCTTTTACCACTCGAGAAATCCACGTCGGCCACTTCCAAAGGGGCGAGCAAAAATATCAAGTCGTGGACACTCCTGGTCTGCTCGATCGCCCTCTTTCGGAAAGAAACGAGATAGAGTGCCAGACGATAGCGGCATTGAGCCATCTTCAAGGCGTGGTCCTGTTCATCCTCGATCCCAGCGAGCACTGCGGTTACCCTTTGGAATCCCAGCTAAGGCTGGCAGAGGATTTGAAGAGCTGGATCAAGCTTCCCATGCTGATCGTATCCAATAAGGCTGACATTCTAAGATACTCCAGAACTCCTGATATGTCCACTGAAACAGGTGAAGGCGTGAATGAGGTGCTGGAAAAGCTCTTGTCCATGCTGGGATCTGAAGTCCAAATGTCAAAGAGCACAGAAACTAAGATATCTGGCTGATAAGATAGCGCACCAGCTCAGGAGAGAGCTTTGCATCTCTGGAAATAGCACTGGAAATTTCACTGGCATTTGCTCCAGCGGCCCTCAGGCTGGCTATTCTCTGCATGACCGTCTCATCGATGTTGTAATATTCATCGATGTCCTTTCTGTGACCCCAGACATCTCCTTCAATGAGCTCCACTCCCTGTATTGTCAAGAACATCTCACTAGCCCTGGATAGAGTCTTGCGGTAAGAGGAAGGGACCTGAATTGCTCTGATCCGGGGGCAGATCTGGAGGAGCCGGAAAATATCGGTGTTCGCCGCCCTGAACGCCAGATGTATCATCTGCTCATTCCTGTTTAGGTCATCTATTTCTTTCTTGGAACTGACTATTCTGAGTTTCATAGTCTCACAACCATCATGGATTCCTGTAGCCGTCGACAGTCTCGGCTTAATTTGCTACCATATAAGGCTATGTGTCAACAGCAATATTGCTCAGAAAGGGCAAACAAGATATCCGCGTTGATGATGGCGGTTTTGATGCAAAGCCTCTGCGTAACGATTTGCTTAACATCTTTAAGATTTATTCTCCTTATTTAAACAGAGGATTTCTCACCAATCCCTCACAAGAAATATTTTTTAAATAGTATTAATAATAACAAAGCCTAAATCGCCGACCAGATTGAAACCGGATATTCTTAGTAAGATAATTTACTTACTATTTTTAGTCGTGGTTCAGATCTTCGTTGATTCTGGGAATAAATAGATCCGTTTGTCAATACTATGCGCGATCTCGAGCTTGAGCACATAAAGCTTTTCAAAAAAGCATTTTT
>CAZPUO010000374.1:0-2191 GCA_964589745.1 uncultured Methanotrichaceae archaeon | reverse complement strand
GCCACCAGCATGTCACGGTAGAACTGGATCTGCATCCCAAGACCATGGGCGTGACATCCCTAGTAGAATCGGAGTTCGGAGCTACGCTCCGCGCATTGAATAAAGCCAAAGAAGATAAGCTCTGAAAAGCCAATTTTTTGGGAACTTCAGATGACCTTGGGCAATTCCGTTAGCAACGCATAGATGACAAAACCAATGCCTCCAATGATCCCCATGCCTGCTATGGAGACCTTGGCGATCATGGTGAACTCTTCTCGGCTAGGCTTGCGTGCCAGCTTCAAGACCCGGACGTACTCTCCTAGATTCGTGGAGGGCATGGATACGCCCATCTCATCCAGATCCAGCTTTTCCTTGATGTCCAGCTTGTTCTTGAGATCGAGCTTCTCCTTTAGAAAGCTCTTCTTCTCGGTCTCGCTAGTTCCCTCGCTCATTCCCCAAGAGGAACGAATTAGAGAATAAAAAAGCTTTCGATCAGGGATCAGGGTCCATTCGATCCTGGGGTTCTGCTGCAGGTAGCGTGGCAGAAAGTGGAAAGGCAAGACTTTCGAGGAGGGACTTCATGCATTTAAATAAGCTGGCGGCCTGTACGACGGCTACCGGCGAGATGCGCCTTCGTCGTGCCGGAGCACTTTCTGAAACGAGAGTCTGAATGAGCGCTACGCTTGGTGATTCGCGGGCCCTGGCAAGGGTCCTTTTGCATCTCACGGACCCCATGTCTCAGGATGGCTTATCCGCCTCCACTTCCAAGCGCATCATCGCCACGTGGACCTTTCCATCCTCATCCAACGGGTAGCGCTCAATATATCTGCGGGCCACATCGCTCACAAAATCCGGACGAAGGCCTGCGGGCAATCTTTCCATGTAAGGCAGCCAGGTGTTCCTGATAATTCCCTCTAAACCGGCTTGCCCCTGATGAACCATATCTTTTGGAACCAGCTCCACTCGCCTTGCCTTCAGGCCCGCCAGGGAAAGCCACAACTTGTACTCCTCAGCTCCATAAAAGTGATAGGGAAAGCGAAAGCCCTGGTAGTACTGTGCCCACCGCTCACTTCTGGTGAGCTCCTCAGTTATATCCAGGATCTTGCCAGCGTTCCCCCTTCCACCGCACTGGAAGAGAACTTTACCGCCGGGCCGAAGGCTGCGATGGACTCCCTTCAGGACTGGCAGGTGATCCTTAACCCAGTGTAAGCAGGCAAAAGAGACAGCTAGATCGAACTCCTCTGGAAAATTCAGCGCCGAAGCGTTGCCGACCTGAAAAGATAGGTTTGGAAAGTCTTCTTTGGGGTACCTGCTTCTCGCGAAGTTGATCATCTCGGAAGAGAGATCTATGCCAATCACGCGGCCTCTGGGCACAAGAGACGCTAAGGTTGCAGAGATTTTGCCGTCTCCGCACCCTATGTCCATGATACTCTCGTCTCCCTCAAGGTCGAGCCCGGAGATCAGCCCGATAGCCCAGGAGCATTGAGCGGATGAGCTTCTCTCATAGTCTGCTGGGTTCCAATTGTGCATCGTTCGGCAGGTGTCATCGTGAATTTAAGCTTTTGGCGGTTGGCCAGAAGATCTCACGGCAGCACTTGGACGCTCCTTGCCCTAATGGTAGGGAGATAAAACAATTTTGTGCCTTTCTTCTTAAGGCCTGCCTATCTAGCTAGTCTCCTTTGCCCCTTCAATTTCCACACTCGTTTCTCTCTTCTTGGGAAAGCTATCTGCAATTGCGGGCACCGCCTCGACCAGTTGCTCTACTAGCGATTGCTTGGTGGCTTTCAGCCTTTCCACTTTGACGCCCTGCTGATCTATTATTATCACTGCGACGGGCTTCAATCCCAGGCCGCCTCCACCGCCGCTGCCCGGAGTCTCCTGCGCCTTTCCCATGGCTGCTCCAGCGCCAAAGCCCATTCCCACGCTCACCAGGGGAACTATGGTCTTGCCCTCAACGGTGATGGGATCTCCCACCACGGTTCGTGCAGAGAGGGATTTCTGCATCTCGCCGGTTATGGTCTTCAGAATTTCAGCAAGGCTTTCCATATTTTCACTTCCATTAATAATGATTGTTGAAGGATGAAAAAGGTTTCTTTCGGACTGCACATTCGCCATTGAATAGGTTCCGCTGAACTTACATTCGACCCTTTGTATTACTTACTCTACTTTCCAAGTTTCTCTTCGTAATATAAAATAATTTTTATGATGAGTG
>CAZPUO010000373.1:0-2197 GCA_964589745.1 uncultured Methanotrichaceae archaeon | reverse complement strand
ATGCTGAAATGGTTCTCTCCCCCATCACCAACGATTTCCACGCGAAGCCGCCGCCTTGCCACAACAATGCCACTATGAAGATTAGGAACAGCGGGAATGTTAATAAGTCCAGCAGCGCCTTTAGTCTAGGCGTGAACCTGTCGTATAGCACCTCCATTTTAACATGGGCTCCTTCCTGTAGTGCGTATGCCCCGCCTATTAGGTAGGCCACACCGCAAAGGAATTGCATCATTTCCTGTGCCCATGAGGTCGGAGCGGCGAACAGGTATCGGCTTACACCCAAATCCAATAAATAGGGGAAAAACCTCTAGGCGCGCAGAATGTAGTTATGATATTGGCGGAGGTGGTGATTTTAGTGAGGAATTAAAGTAACAAAACGTCATTATGTGTGATTCTTGGTCGCTTGCTGCCCAACGTTCATATGGAACCGATTACCTATACGCCACACGCCTCTGGAAGGGGACAAATGCAGGGTTTATACTTTCTATGCTCCTCAACCAGTTACAGTGGATGCAAAAGTTGATGAAGATGGGGCAAGCGGTAAGCTACCCAGGAATTTGACTGGGATATTCAAGTAGTCTTTTATTCAAGGTAATCTTTCAATTTCCGGCTGCGGCTGGGGTGGCGCAATTTGCGCAGTGCCTTAGCTTCGATCTGGCGAATCCGCTCTCTGGTTACGTTAAACTCCTTGCCCACCTCCTCTAACGTGCGACTTCGTCCGTCCTCGAGGCCAAATCTTAATTGGAGTACTCGCTGCTCACGAGGAGTAAGTGTGTAGAGCACATCGTCGATTTGCTCCTTCAAGAGTTGTTTGGATGCGGCATCAACCGGTGGTAAGGCATTTGCATCCTCTATAGAGCTACCCAGGGGAGTATCTTGCTCTTCACTAATGGGCGACTCCAGCGATATCGGCAACTGTAATACTTTGACAATCTCTCTAACCTTATCTGAGGATATTTCCATCTCCTTGGCGATTTCACTGGAGGTAGGCTCCCTTCCATATTCCTGGGCCAGACGATCGCTTGTTTTTCGCAGTCTATTACTGATCTCAACCATATGAACTGGAAGGCGAATGGTACGGGCTTTGTCCGCTACAGATCTCGTAAGACCCTGGCGAATCCACCAGGTGGCATAGGTGCTAAATTTATAGCCTTTGCGGTAATCAAACTTCTCCACGGCTCTCATCAGCCCGATATTTCCCTCTTGAATGAGGTCAAGGAGAGGCAAGCCCCGTCCAATGTGTTTCTTGGCGATGCTGACCACCAGACGCAGGTTGGCCTCGATAAGATGCTTTTCTGCTTTTTGGGTCTCACGCTCGATATTGGCAAAGTAAGCGGCTAATTGCTTCTCATGAGTCCGGAGGGAACTGAAGAAGGCAATGTCTGTTATTAGCTTATCCATGTCACTGAGAGAGACATTATCTCCGATAGCATCGAGGACTTCCCTTGGTAGCAGCTTACTATCTACCGACAGATTAACAATAAGCTGTTCCGCTTCTACTGTAGATTTATTTAGCTTGGTGGCAACAGTTTGAACCAGCTGCTGGTCAAGAGTGTTACCAATTTTATCCTGCAATTCGACGCTGGCACTATCTTTTAAATTGGTTGTTGGGGTTAGACCAAATTGCTTTTGGAGGAGGGGCACCACAGAAGCGTCCCGCCCCAGCTCTTTGAGTATTATAAGTACTATCTCAGCTGCCGAAGGAGCCCTTCCGTATCGCTTTGTGTGTTGTTGTTTTATCTCTCTGATGCATTTGCCCAACTCCACATTTTTGGCTAGCGCCTTCTCATTCTCAGCAGTGAGGAGACGCACCCTGCCAATCTCATGGAGATATATACGGACTGGGTCATCTGTTATTTCCGGCTCCACTAGTCCTTCCAGAGGCGTTTCTATCTCTAAATCTGCTGTTGGTTCAGGCTTCTCAGCCTCCAGTTCTTTAATTTCCTCCCATGGTTCAGCGGGTTCGGTCACATTTTCGGCAACCAACTCTTCGCCGGATCCGGCGAGCGAACTGTATAACGCATCTGGTTCTAAATCAGTTACCGTTGCAGTTTCGGGAATGCCCCGTTCGCTGGCAATCCCCATGCTCTTGCAGCCTCCTTTCGTGTGCTTCGGCTAGAATGAAATCCTCAATGGATTCAATATCGCCCACAGCGGCTTGACCTTCCGGCAGTTGTCACAGATTACCATGCTCTGG
>CAZPUO010000372.1:0-2199 GCA_964589745.1 uncultured Methanotrichaceae archaeon | reverse complement strand
TTGCCGTGGTCAGCAACCCAACCGTGGCAGCGCTTTATGCGGAGACATTGGAGGCATCGCTGCGCAACAAGGGCTTCCGGACCTCCCATTGCCTCATTCCCGATGGCGAGGTTTACAAGACGCTGGACACAGTGCGGACGCTCTACGACGCTTTGATCAAGATGGAACTGGCGCGAGACGGCGCTGTCCTCGCCTTGGGCGGAGGCGTCATCGGCGACATGGCGGGTTTCGCAGCGGCGACCTACCTGCGAGGTGTGCCTTTTGTCCAGGCACCCACCTCTCTGCTGGCGATGGTGGATTCCAGCGTGGGGGGCAAGGTGGCTGTGGATCATCCGCGCGGCAAGAACCTGATCGGCGCTTTTAAGCAGCCGGATCTGGTGATTGCCGACCTCAGTGTGCTATCCACGCTGCCGCTCGCGGAATACCGGTCGGGTTTGGCAGAGGCCATCAAACACGGTATCATCGCCTCGCCTGAACTCTACGCCCATCTGGAAGAGGGAGGCAAAGGGACCTCGCTGTGGGCGGTAGCTGAAGCGATCCGCGTCAAGGTGGAGGTCGTAGAGGAGGACCCCTACGAACAGGGGCGCCGGGCGGTCCTGAATCTGGGGCATACCTTCGCTCATGCCTTGGAGCTGCTCAGCAATTTTGCGATGAGGCATGGGGAAGCGGTGAGCATCGGTTTGGTGGCGGCGGCGCGCACAGCGGAAGCGCTGGGCCTGGCGAAGGAGCCACTCTCGCTATGCATCGCGCGCTGCTTAGAGCAGCACGGCCTGCCCACGACACTTCCTGGTCATCCGCCGGAGGCGATCTGGGAGGCGATGGCCAGCGACAAGAAGCGGCGCGGAGGCAAGTTGCGCTTTGTCCTGCCGCAGGCTATCGGCGACGTCATCGTGACCGACGAGGTGCCGCGCGAGACAGTGCTGCAGGTGTTGGGTGATATGCTACGCGAGGGGAAGAAGGCATGACCAAGCTCTTGATTATCCATGGCCCTAACCTCAATCTGCTTGGCGAGCGCGAGCCGGAGGTCTATGGAGGAGTCAGCCTGGCGGAGATCAATCGCCGCCTGCGGGAGTACGCCGAGGCCGCGACCCTCGCGAGGTCTGCGGGGCTCATTAGGGGGCTGGGGGTATGAGGGGCACCATCTCTTGTCACTGATGAATCCTAGACGAAGGATCAATCTTGCTCTCTATGACCAGAATCTCTGAGGGAGTCTTTCGTCCAATCTCGGTTCTGTCGAAATCAGCGTCGAAGCTCACAAGACATAGGCCGTTCTTCTCAGCCGCTACATACTGGTACGAATCATCGAAGTCGAGACGGAATTCTTGCCCCACCTGAATAGCCCGCTTCAAGTCGTTGATCGAGAGGCAGACCCTCTTTGCTTCCGAATCCTCCAAGACGTCAGATAAAAAATCCTTAAAGATATCGTTCTTATTGAGTCGTGTCATTATGATCCCTATCGAGTAGATGGTGAATTCGGTGATCCAGAGTTGATCTGCTTTGACGATCTGGAGGAACTGGTCCACTTCCTCTGACCTTTCCTGATCCAAGAAAAGTTCAAGCCAAACATTGGAGTCGACCAGGTACATCAATCTCCCCACCATTCGAGGGATTTCTTTTGAAGCCCTAGCGATGTATACTGGTCACGAAACTCCCGAAGGCCACCAGCCCAGGTCAGGCGGAGCTTCTTTCGCTTTGGCTTCGCCTTCTTCTCGACCAGGAACTGGGCAAAATCTCTGACCTCCTGCTGGAGGTCTGGCGGAAGCCTTTCCATCAGCTCTTCAATGCTTTCCATCAGCCTCAACTTGCGTTCTGCAGAGGTATATAATTATCCTGGAATGTGGCCTTTTGGCGATGGAGGCAAACCGATGGGATCTCAAAAGTACTCCGACGGACCCGACTACACGGGAGTGATGAGGGCGGCGATCCGAGAGATGCACCGGCAGGTGGGGCCCCTGGAGATCGACAGGGACGGGGTAGCCGTCCGGGGGCTCCTCGTCCGCCACCTGGTCCTGCCGGAGGGGATCGCCGGGACCCGCGAGGTGGTGCGGTTCCTGGCGGAGGAGGTCTCGCCGGAGACGTACCTGAACGTCATGGCCCAGTACCACCCCTGCTATCGGGCCCATCAGTTCCCGGAGCTCTCTCGGCCCATCGCCCTGCGGGAGTACGGGCCCCAGAACCGCATCTACCACGAGGGCAGCC
>CAZPUO010000371.1:0-2206 GCA_964589745.1 uncultured Methanotrichaceae archaeon | reverse complement strand
TATGAGGAGGTAGGCGAGCAAGAGTTCCAGGAGATAATGTTGCTCCTCTAACCTTTTTTGGATGTGTTCTATTGTCGGTAGAAGAAGTTCTTTTTGAGCTCAAACGAAAGGTGCAGAGCAAGCTGCCTCCGGACATCAATGTCACGGGGCTGGAGTTCGAGGGCCCAGAGCTGGTCATTTACACTGACGATCCTAAAAGGCTGGCGGACGATGGTGAGATCATCCGCAACCTGGCCAAGGAACTGCGCAAGCGGGTCGTGGTCCGACCTGACCTGAAGGTTCTAGCCGAGCCTGAGGTGGCCATAACCAAGATCCAGGAGGTCGTGCCCAAAGAAGCGGTTCTCACCAACTATCATTTCGATGGGGAAACCGGTGAAGTCCAGATCGAGGCAGAGAAGCCCGGCCTGGTCATCGGTCGGCATGGAGCCACCCTTCGCGAGATAACCAAGCTCATAGGCTGGACTCCTAAGGTGGTCAGGACCCCGCCCGTCCGGTCTACGACCATCGCCAACATCAAGGATTATCTGCGCAGCGTCCAGGCCGAGAGGAAAAACATCTTGCGCACCGTGGGTCGAAAGATCCACAGGGACATCGCATCCAAGGATCAGTGGGTCAGGATCTCCACCTTGGGCGGCTGCCGTGAGGTGGGCAGGAGTTGCATGCTTTTATCCACTCCTGAGTCCCGGATCATCATCGACTGCGGCATAAATGTTGGGTCCGACGATTCGGCAACGCCTTTCCTTTATGTGCCCGAGGTTTATCCGTTGAATCAAATAGATGCTGTGGTCCTGACTCATGCCCACCTGGACCACGCCGGCCTGGTGCCCATGCTCTACAAGTACGGCTACGAGGGACCCATCTACTGCACTCCACCCACCAGGGATTTGTATGTGTTGCTTCAGCTTGATTACATCGAGGTGGCGGGCCGCGAGGGTAAAAGGCTTCCCTATGATTCCAGCATGATCCGCGAGGCTCTCAAGCATACCATCACCCTCAACTACGGAGATGTCACTGATATCGCGCCTGACACCAAGCTGACCATGCACAACGCCGGGCACATCCTGGGCTCCTCCATCGCTCACTTCCACATCGGAGACGGCCTCTATAATGTGGCGTTCACCGGCGACTTCAAGTTCGAGAGGACGAGGCTCTTTGATCCTGCAGTCTGCAACTTCCCGAGATTGGAGACACTGGTAACAGAGGCCACCTATGGAGGAGCTAACAGCCTTCAGCCCTCGCGTAAGGAAGCAGAAATTAACCTGATCAAAGTCGTCAAGGATACCGTCAAGCGAGGCGGAAAGGTCATCATTCCCGCCTTTTCTGTGGGCCGTAGCCAGGAGGTCATGGTGGTCCTGGAGGAGGCCATCAGAAAGAAGGTCATAGAGGAAGTGCCGGTCTATCTGGACGGCATGATCTACGAGGCTACGGCAATCCATACCACCTATCCCGAGTACCTGAACAACGATCTGAGAGATCTGATATTCCACAAGGGAATCAATCCCTTCCTGGCCCAATGCTTTGTACAGGTGGAGACGCCAAAACAAAGGACGGAGATCATCGAGGGGCCGCCATGCGTGATCCTGGCAACCAGCGGCATGCTGAACGGAGGACCGGTCATCGAGTATCTCAAGCGGCTGGGCCCGGATGAGAGAAATACGCTGGTGATAGTAGGATACCAGGCCGAGGGGACCCTTGGTCGGCGCATCCAGAAGGGCTGGAAGGAGCTGCCGCTCTCTGTAGAGGGAAAGACCCAGACGGTGAAGATTAACCTTGAGGTAACGACCGTGGATGGGTTTTCCGGCCATTCTGATCGCCAGCAGCTCATGGAGTATATGCGCAGGATCTATCCCAAGCCAGGGAGGGTGCTGACGAATCACGGCGATGAGGGCAACTGCCTTGATCTGGCTAGCTCTATCTACAAGAGATACAGAATCCCAACCATGGCGCCCATGAATCTGGAGACAGTCAGGCTGATTTAAAGAAGAGAACCGTTTCCTCCATTTCATCGGTAAAGGTGTGAATTCGAGGCAATAAAACCGAAAACTGCAGGCACACGCATCGTTACGGCTAATTGTTCCTCAAAAGCTTTATCAAATTAGAGACATAATGCCCATGTGAGGTTCTTTGTGACAGGTAAGAGAACTCGGATCATCAACGATCCTTCGGATCTGGTCCCTTTGCTCCAGGCCTTCGGCTCCAATGTTCA
>CAZPUO010000370.1:0-2216 GCA_964589745.1 uncultured Methanotrichaceae archaeon | reverse complement strand
TTGGCCCGGTCTTGGCAGGTTCCTCCCCCTCCCCGCACCCTACCCTCTCTTCCCCACTGATCCGGCGCGCAAACGCCAGATAGAACTGGGATGGCTGCAGGCCTATGGAGCTGGGCTCAGGTCTTCTTTGCTGGCGTTATGCTCGATAACAATTTCGTATAGAATGCCTTGGTGAATTCCTCTTCTTTTATGTCACCAATGCGTGATAGAAACAATCCAGCAATTGCATCAAGCATCTCATCGCGTTTCTCTGGAGGCCACTCTTTCGATCCCATCTCTACCGCTTTATGAACCTCTTTCGCGATCACGGTCCTTTCTTTATGTCTGCGTTGTGTCCACCCAGCCCCATATCTTTCCAGATTAGCCTCAATAACTCCTTCTCTGTCTTAATCACTTTTAGCCCTCCAGATCAGCATTTGATAGCTTTCAGCTAATGATAGAAATTTATGCTGGACTGTAGGAGATCAAAGTGATATGCAGGCCAATACCTTTGATGTGATAGAGAGGCGCAAACGCATCACATTTTTCAAGCTCGGCAAGCTCTGGGTCTTCAAGCAGTTCTTCGATAATCATGAGCTATTCAATGCGCTTCTGGACTATTACAACAAAGACCTGTACCGCTTCGAGTTCAAGTCCATCGGCGCGAGGAACAATGCCCTCAAGCTCCTGGAGAAGAACGGCTTCGACTACGACCTGGTGGAGGATCTGAAGGGCTACGTGGTCCAGCTCCCCAAGAACGCGAAGTACGCCCAGGTCCTGAAGAACTCCGTGGCCTTCAAGGAGACTGCGAACGAAAGGCTATTCCTTATGAAAGACCTGGCGGCGGTCGAGGAGGCGGTGGGCCTGGGCGCAAAAATAGTAGAAGCAGAAGTCACCTTCTGATCAGATGGTCGCCAATTCTTTGAGTCTTTGAATGGACCCCATTAACATGGCCGATTCGCGATTTCTCTCCTCTTCATAGTGTTGTATGATCTTCTCGATAGGGACATTGAGCCTGTAGAGAATCCGGGGCCGGCCTTTTCCATCTGTCTTGACATTACGCTGCTCGATCCAGTTATTTTGGCGCAGGGCACGCATCCCTATGCTCACTTCTGGCTGCCTCAGGTTTGTTGCCACTTCGATATCTTTGGAGGTTGCTTCGTTGACATTAGCGAGGTAAATTATCAACGCGGCCACGTTCCGAGGCACTTTTAGGCTTCGCAGGGCATCGATGAATTCCAGGTCTTTTTCGTCCAGGACTTTAACGGCATCTTCTTTTATTATAACCCCTCCTAATTTATGCATAATTTAATCATATATAAATATTTTCTTTTAAAAACAAGTCCTCCGGGGTAACCAAATTCCAGTAGATCTGCTCCAAGGCGAGAGCATCAGGCAGAAGTGCGGGGCCTTCCGGCCATTCTCGGAGTTGCCATCTGAGCGGCGCGCGGCAGGGGTGGGGGCGGTTTGATGCCATCATTTTTATTTTTAATGAATACCCCGCAGCTTGCAGCGGGGTGCGCTGTTTGACTTTCGCGTAGACTGTGGCGAAATGGGCGATGATCTTCTTTTTTTAGATTTTTCAGCAAAACATTTTTCGTATGGTGTTATGTGTATTACTCGGAGGGAATGACACGAAACACGCAAGCTTTGTGCTCGTAATGGCCGCAGTTCTTGCGGTTTCTTTTATTGCGGGCTGTACAAGTGCGCCGGAAAAAGAGACAGTTAATCAGAGTGTGCAAGAGAAAGAAGCACCTTCGGCCAGCGATTCGGGAAGTAATGTAAGATACGTAGAAATCAGTCTTCTAGACGGCACCAAAATCGGAGGCAAATACGTCTCTGAGACTGCTGCATTTACAACTATTATCGCCATGTACACGATGGATCCTAGTGCTTACACCCTTGATGCCTACAACAAGGCAGTAAAGGATCCCGATAAGTACTTTGTAAAGGGCAATGGTGCGGAAATCTCCATCAAGAACTCGCTCATTAATTCGATGGTCACGATAGAAGATCCAACGGCGATGATACAAGCAAATCTGCAAGAAATGAATACCACCGCCGCCGCGATAAAGAGCGCAGCAGAGAAGAAGGCAGAATATTATCGAATAGAAAAAGAGAAGCGGGAAGCTAAGCAGCAGTCGTGATAGTGGCCCTATGATCCTTTTTTTGTGGCTAAATTATAGTCATGAACAAAAGGCTTGGCGTTTCTCATGCCAATATTTTTTAGGATTATC
>CAZPUO010000369.1:0-2218 GCA_964589745.1 uncultured Methanotrichaceae archaeon | reverse complement strand
TACATTTACTCACACATCGGCTACAACCTCAAGGTTACGGATATGCAGGCGGCCATCGGCGTGGAGCAGCTCAAGAAATTACCCTCCATCATAAAGAGGCGAAAAGAAAACTTTGAGCGGCTATTTAACGAAATGAAAAAGTATCAAAAGTATTTTGTTCTTTCTACCAGGGCGGACAATTCAGATCCGAGTTGGTTTGGATTTCCCATCCTGGTAAAGGAAGATGCTCCCTTCAATAGGTCCGAGATAGTTAAGCATCTGGAGGCGAGAGGAATTGCTACCAGGATGCTATTTGGTGGAAATCTCATAAAACAGCCCGCGTATGAGGGCATCAAATTTAGAGAGACAAGCCCTCTGACAAATACGGATCTTATCATGGATAATCTATTCTGGATAGGGGTCTATCCAGGATTGACTGAAGAGATCATTCAATACATGCTGTCTGCATTCCATGAATTCTTTCAAGAAATGAAAGCAAATTATTGATTCTAAGCAAATCAGTTCAGATAGCCGGGCATCCGAATCGGCTAAAACCCGCCCTAAGGCCCCGGATAGATAACCTCGATGTTATCCATATTGAGGATCAATTTCCGCAGCTCCTCGCATTCTATGGGATGCTTGAACTCGCTGCACATCTTGACCCTCTCTGACAGATCGCTGAGTTCCTTATCCTTCAGATAATAGCCCATTCTCTGCGTAATATACTTCAGGGCCTTGGCACCCGTGTGCTTGCCTATGATGATGTGCCTGGCCGCGCCTACCAGATCAGGAGAATAGAGCTCGTAGGTCCTGGGTTCCTCCAGGACGGCAGCTACGTGGATGCCGGACTCATGGGCAAAAGCATTGGTCCCCACCACTGCTTTGTTCTTGGCCACTGGAACGTCCGAGTAAGTTTCCACTAGCTTGGAGAGGTCCTTCAGCTTGGCGAGATCATAGCGATCGATGCCGTGGTGCAGCCTTAAGGCGACCAAGAGCTCTTCGAGCGATGTATTACCGCTACGCTCACCGATTCCATTAACAGTGGTGTGAAGCTGCTTCGCCCCCGCCTCCGCCCCGGCCAGGGTATTGGCCAGTGCAAGCCCCAGGTCATCATGGCAGTGCATGCAGATAGGCGTCTTCACGATCTTTTTAATCTCGCTGATCATGTAATAAGTGGTGCGTGGATTCATGACTCCGACCGTATCGGCAACGCTGATGTAGTCGGCATGATATTCCTCAGCCTTTTTATAGAGCTTCTTTAGAACCTCAAAATCGGTGCGAGTGGCATCCTCAGCCGAGAAGCGTACTATCAATCCGTGGTCCTTGGCGTACTCAACGGTCTGCAAAGCGCAGCGAATGGCCTCGGGACAGCTCATATGCAGCTTATACTTTAAATGAAGATCTGATGTAGCGATGAAAACGCTGATCATGTCCACACCGCATTCGATTGCCGCATCCACGTCCTTCTTGACGGACCGGGAGAGAGCAGAGATTTTTGCATTCAGACCCTGGTTGCAAACCTCCCTCACTGCGTTCATCTCCGCGGCGGACACCACGGGAAAGCCAGCTTCGATGACCTCGACACCGATCTCGTCCAACCGCAGGGCGATGTCCAGTTTCTCGTCCGCGCGAAAGACTACTCCTGGCATCTGTTCGCCATCACGAAGCGTAACGTCGCAGATCTCGATGTCGAAAGTTGGGGACCCGGCCAGGGTCAGAAACTGGTTAAGAGAGTAGTCTTGCATCGCTCGGAATAGTGAGGATTCATTACATAAATCGGTTTCGAAGGAATAGGAATTCCGGCATATAAGAGGAGATCCAAATGTGAATTAAAATTAACTTGAGAATCTATTATTAAGTTTAATTTTACTAATATAAATCAAATTAATCACTAAAATTTGCAAATCGTGTCAGAATCCAGCGGTTCCGCACCTCGGGATGAAATATAATGCCAAAGATGGATCGAACTCTATGACAAAAGGCCTCCACGACCTCCTGGTCTCCTGCCAAAAGCAAAAAACCTTCGGGCAAGGTCACGCCAAAGTTATGCAAATGATAGCCTTCGATCTCTCTTGGCTCACCAAGCAACGGCGAAGCACGGATTATCTTGATCCTCTCCAGGCCTATGGATGGCTGAGACACAATTTTACCGCCAAATACAGCACTAATGATCTGCATCCCTGCGCAGATGCCAAAGACGGGCTTATCGCAGTCTTTCAGCCAGGAAAACAATTCGAGG
>CAZPUO010000368.1:0-2230 GCA_964589745.1 uncultured Methanotrichaceae archaeon | reverse complement strand
TTGTTGAAGGTCTGCCATTCGGGAGCCACGACGACAAAGCCTGCCGAAGCAAGGCCGTCCGCCAGGGTTTTGTAGCCCTGCTCAAGGCCATTGAAGGAATGGAGCATTACCACTGCAGGCCATTTTCCTTTTTCTGTGGGCGCGGCCAGGTAGGCAGGAACTTTCTTGTTTCCGCTGGAAATATTCAAGCTTTCATTTTGAACCTTCTTCGCATCTGCAGCTTTAATCATCTGAGCACAGCCTGACATCCCCACAAAGGCGATCATAAGGAAGCACAGCATCGATCTGATCATATTTTGACACCTCCGATTAACGACTATGGTGGCGGCATCACCGCCATAATGAACGTAATTCGAAGTCGAATTGATAATTTAATGCCCAGATCGTCTGGCTATCCGAGATCGAAATTGATATTTGCGATTCAGAGCTTGATTTCTACCCAGAGAAGCTCTGCATCTCTCTTTGCCAAGACCTCGATCTCCAAGACTTCCGTCTGCATTTGATTTCTGATCATTGCAGCTCCCAAGGGCGAGACGACCTCCTCATTTACGTTGACGGGCCCTCCCTCAAGGACGTAAAGGTAGGCTCCCCAGCCCGGTTCAAGCCGTTGGGTGACACCTTTTCCCATCTGAATGAAGCAGGAAAAAACCTGGGCGTCTGCAAAGATCTGCAGGGCACCAGGATGCATGTTAGAGACCAGGGGCAGAAACCGGTTCGTCCTCTCGTGCTTCTCTACTTTCTTCTGCTCAACGAATGGTTCCAGGCCCTGGTTGGTGGGCCGAAACCACATCTGAATAAATCTCATAGGCGCGCCGGCACGGTTGTTGATCTCCGAATGCCACATTCCCCTGCCCACCGTGGTGTGCTGCACCCATCCCTTCTGCAAGACGCCCCCTTTACCGTGTTCATCCGCGTGCCTGAATTCACCTTTTGCGCAGTAAGTCACCACCTCGATCTCCCTGTGAGGATGCAAAGGCCATATAGCTCCAGGCGAGAGCGTATCGTCGTTGAAGACGCGCAGGGTGCCGAAGCTCATGAACGCGGGATCATAATAATCTCCGAAGCTGAAATGCCAGCGACCTCGAAACGTGCCGTTTTGTATGCTTCCCTCTTCTTGGTGAATGCTTTCTGGTTTTCTGATAAGGATCGTCATGATTCATCCTGCCCGGTCAGCTTTTCACTGACCCTCCATAGTCTCTCTCGCAGCTCCCGGTCGTAGCTGAGGGGTGAAGAGCGCACAGGCTTGCATTTTTCAAAGTAGCGGCCTGTCACATCTTTTACCTCAGAAGAGCAGGCTAAATAAACCGAGGTTTCAGCTCCTTTTTCCGGCGCGTCTCCCAGGTGATTTCCAAAGCCCGCCTGAAGCAGCTTGGTTTTTATGACTCCGGGGTGCAGACAGTTGGCTGTTACTCTTGTGCCTTTCAGACGCTCCGCGAGGGCGTAGGTGAAAAGGATAATGCAAAGCTTGGACAAGGCGTAAGCATCGAAGGCATCGTAGTGCATCTCCCCCTGTAGGTTGTTCCAGTCAACCTGCGCGTCCCAATGAGCGATGGAGGCGACGTTGATGATCCTGGAGGGGGCGCTCTTTTTTAGAAGAGGCAGCAGATCACGAGTAAGCAGAAAGGGGGCCAGGTAGTTTACGGCAAAGGTGGTCTCCAATCCGTCTTCAGTCAGCCTTCGCTCCGGCTGGAAAGTTCCTGCATTGTTGATGAGCACATGCAAGCGGTCGTAGCTTTCAATGATCTCTTCAGCCAGGCTATGCACCTGCTGCTGGGAAGCCAAATCAGCCAGAAAGAATTGCAGGCGGTCGCTGCCAGTCACGCTGCTGATCTCTTCCATTACCCTTTGGCCCTTGGAAGGATTGCGACCGTGCAAAAGAACCACAGATCCCTTGCGAGCAAGCTTTTGCGCGGTCTGCCTGCCTATTCCGTCGGTAGAGCCAGTGACTAAGATTATTCTTGCATTCATCATTCGGATACTGCTTTTCCTCAGAGCAGCTCCTATTTTCCTCTGAACCCAAACTCTCATTTTTCGAGAGTTAAAGTAACAGGCAGAGGATTGCGAACCATGTCCAGCACCGGCGACGTTTGCTGAACGTGCTCAAGGAGCTGCTCAAGCTTTTCTTGAGAAGCATCGCTCTTTATCCGGCAGCCAACGTGGATGCTCTGATAGCCTGGCCTCACCTTGTCCGAGATACCCAGGAATCCCTGCAGATCGAGATCACCTTGTA
>CAZPUO010000367.1:0-2256 GCA_964589745.1 uncultured Methanotrichaceae archaeon | reverse complement strand
ATGGCCCTGCGCTACGGTGCGGAGGCAAAGCTGGATCTTTTGACCATCGATGGCACGCCGGGTGGAACGGGCATGAGCCCATGGCCCATGATGAACGAGTGGGGCATACCGACGTTCTATCTGCAGGCTCTGGCCATCGAGTTTGCCAATCGCTTGGCCGCAAGAGGCATGCGCGTGCCGGATCTGGCCATGGCGGGTGGATTCTCCACCGAGGACGGCGTCTACAAGGCTCTGGCCATGGGAACTCCCCACTTCAAGGCGGTCTGCATGGGACGGGCCCTCATGATCCCTGGAATGGTAGGAAAGAACATCCAGGACTGGATAGCCAAAGGAGATCTTCCCAAGACGGTCTCCAAGTTCGGCACCAAGCCAGAAGAGATCTTCGTGGCCTACGAAGAGCTGAAGGCCAGGTACGGCAACGACTTCAAGAACATACCCTTGGGAGCCATTGCAATTTACACCTATGGCCAGAAGTTCAGGACCGGGCTGCAGCAGTTGATGGCTGGCTCCAGAAATTTCAGGCTCTCCACGATCTCGCGAGACGACCTCATGGCCCTCACAGAGGAGGCTGCCTACGTATCCGGCCTTCCCTACGTGATGGAAGCCCGTCGCGAGGAAGCCGAGCGGATTTTGGACGCCGTGTAGCTCCAGAAAAACATGGCCTCCAAATGGGGGCCAAATTAAAATTTTTTGTGCCTTTAAAAGGTTCTTTAATTACTCCTGCCTGATCTGCTGATCCGATGCTCAGGTGGCGAAAATTCTATGATTATGCATGAGTAATAATGAATCCAGTGGAGAGCTGCAACCTGAGATAGGGATTTTGAGGCGGATAAACCACAAAATTGAGGAAAGTATTGAGGGCTGGAGGATGACAGATCTCCACATCGATTTTCCGTGCAAAGAGGAGTTGCATGCGGCGGTGGGTCTGCCCAGAGGAGCTGACATTAAGGCAAACCGCCGATAGCCAGGAAAAAATCTAACATCAAAGTGAATCCATAGCGTCCAGCCTATTCAGCTTAGAACTTGACATCCACCTCTACCAGCTTTGCTCCCAGTCGCAGGGCCTCCTCGACTGCTGCCAGGTCCTTCATGAGAAAGATGCGCCATTCAGGGGTTTCGATGTGAGCCACTGAGTTCTTCAGCAGAGGAGCATATCTACTGTACCTGCCGAGCTTGACAACATAGCCCCTCGCATTCTCAATCAGGGCAATTTCGAAGCCTTTTCGCTCCAAAATCTTCAGAGCTTTGTTTCTCTCGCCGAGGGTCTTGAAGACAAAGCGGTAGCCATTTTTGTCATAGTATTCGGCCAGCTCTCTGAAGATCTCCTGGTCCTCGAAGTAGTACTTGAAGATCCAGCGGTTCCCTGCCTTGAACAGGTTTATGCGCTTCTTTCTCTGGACCGCATCGAAGACATTGGCCTGCACTAAGACAGCTCCTGATCTAATTATCATAATAATTCGATATAAATTTATGGTTTTTTGAACAAAATCCCGGTAACTTGCTGGTTCTGACTTTGCTGTTCTGTGCCGGAGCTTCATCTTATGCAAAGGATATGGCCTTCTGATACTGATGCAATATTATGTTTTATGAAACATTATGAAAATTTATGAATCATTCTTAAATACTATTAAATAGAAAGAATTAATAACTATTATTAATTACAAATATATCTGGAGGAATTTGCTTAACCACAAGGCGCAAGAGCTCAATCGCCCTGCAGGATAATTGCTTATGCTACCTCCAATGAGGCCGCTAGTCTCCTTCGCATCACAGGTTTCCAAGACGACCAGAAGCGTCGCATCGCCACTAAATCTCCTTGTTCTCTCATAATTCCTGAAGACCCATTTCTCCTGTAAGATTGGCGTTTGTGCTCCGCATTTCCAGATCTTCAGGGTCCATCGTCGAGATCGATCATGATAATCCATTAATGGGAGCGAAAAAATGTATGAAGAATTGAATGAGTCTCGAATGGCGGCTCTCCCCGGACTTTATGCCACTCTGGATGTGCCATTTTCCGAGAGATTTGTACAAATGCACTTTCTCCGGGAGAACGGAGAGTGGTTCGCAGTGGAGTACGACCCAGAGCAGCGACGGTTGTTCGGTTATATAGACGTGCGTCCCGGCGTACCTCACTGGGGATTTTTCAGCCTTGAAGAAGTGCTGGACTGCTGGATTCCTTCTCTCTGCCCGGAAGCAGAGCTGGATTGGCAGCCCAAGAAAGTCAAGGAAATACCAAGCATCTTGGGAGGTGAATGA
>CAZPUO010000366.1:0-2258 GCA_964589745.1 uncultured Methanotrichaceae archaeon | reverse complement strand
TAAGCCTTTCATGGCCAGAGGCTGGCGCGCAGGTCCAGGGGGCCGATCTATCAAATCGATCTAATCTATCAAATCGATCTATCTCTTCAGCACCTTCATTAGCTCTTGCAGGCTCATGGCATTGAGCAGGTCTTCCTTCTCCAGCCAGCCTCGCCTTGCCACATTCACGCCATACTTTATAACCTTGAGCTGCTCGGGCTCGTGGGCGTCGGAGTCGATGCTCATCTTGACACCCATCTCCTTCGCCGCCCTGGCATTGACGTCGTTCAGATCCAGCCTGGTCGGGTAGGCATTTATCTCCATGGCCGTTCCCGTCCTGGAGGCCGCCTCCAGCACCGCCTGCATATCCACCTCGTAAGGCGGACGTTGGTCGATAATCCTGCCCGTGGGATGGCCGATGATGTCCACGTTCTCGTTTTCTATGGCCGAAATCAGTCTGCCAGTTATGGCTCTCTCCTTCTGCTGCTGTCCCATGTGCACCGATGCCACGACCACGTCACATTTGGCCAGGATCTCATCCGGATAGTCAAGCTTGCCGTCGGCTTTGATATCAACCTCCGTTCCTACCAGGATTGTGATTTTCTCCAGGGTCTCGTTCGCGGCCGCTATTGCCTCGATCTTCTGTTCAAGCTTTTCGGGATCGAGGCCGCCGGCGATGCCGACCGATGGCGAATGGTCACAAAGAGCGATGTATTCATAACCGAGAGTTTTGGCTGCCTTGGCTATCTCCTGGATGGAGGCTCGTCCATCCGACCAGTCGCTGTGCACATGCAGATCGCCTCGTATATCCTTTAGCTTGACCAGTTCAGGCATCTTACCCTTTAAAGCAGCCTCAATTTCCCCCCTGTCCTCTCTCATCTCCGGAGGAATGTACTGCAAACCTAAAGTTGTGTAAACATCCTCCTCCCGGTCGAAGAACAGGTCCCGGCCATCGGAAAGACGCTTCAGCGAATACTCACTAAGAGAATAGCCGCGATCGAGGGCAAGCTGGCGCAGCTTCACATTATGGTCCTTGGAGCCGGTAAAATACTGAAGCACCGTGCCGAACGATCTGTGTTCTACAATTCTTAGGTCTACCTGAATCGTCTCCTGGACTATGACACTGGCCTTGGTCGGCCCCTTGCCAAGCACAGCCTCCACCAGAGGCATGCGCACAAAGGCGGCTATGATCTCTTCAGGCCTTGATGCAGTAGCCAGGATGTCGATGTCGCCGACGGTCTCTTTGCCTCGGCGGTAGCTCCCGGCGGCGGTGATGTGCTCCAGACCTTCTATTCCCTGAAGGTATGCCAGGACCTCGCTCACCACAGGCTCCGCCACACTGAGGAGAATGCGACTGCTGCGCTTCTTGTATCTCTCGATGGACTTGAGAATATTCTTCTCGCTGGTGGGGCCCATCCTAGGCAGCCGACGGATGCGATGCTCTCTAGCCGCCTTCTCGAGCTCATCCAGATTGGAGATGTCCAGCTTTTCGTGTAGCATGAAGATGGTCTTGGGGCCCAGGCCTGAGATCTTGAGAAGCTCGGCCATCCCTGCAGGTGTGTCCTTCAAGAGATCTTGATGAGCCTGAATCTTTCCGGTGCGAAGGTACTCCTCCACCTTCTGGGCGATGGCTTTTCCAACGCCGGGAATGGAATCCAAACGCCCTTCACGACAGACCTGCTCAATGTCTTCTTTCAAAGATTCAATAGCCCGGGCCGCTTTGCCATAGGCTATAATCTTGAAGCGATTCTCTGCGTGCAGCTCCAAAAGCTCTGCCATCTCGTTGAGAACCCCGGCTACCTCCCGGTTCTTGACAGAGTCGTTCACAAAAAGGAAAATAATCTTAGTAGTATAAGTAATCGCTTTTGTTTCGCCCAATCGCATTCCTTTTGGACTATTGTTCTTTACACACTTCCTTTCTCCTGCTTAGCATAGCCCCGGCCTTGCCGGGCATTCCTCCAGCATCAGATCAGTGCCTCGATGTGCTTCATCTCTGATACCAGAGTCAGGTCGCTGATGGATTCGTGCTCCACATCGATCCCACATTCCCGGGCAGCAGCTACCAGGTTTGTGCCTCCCACCAAGGCTATCCCCACGTGATCCCGCTCCACAGAAACTCCCAGAACGTTCATGTTAGGCTCGCCCAGCTCCATGACCCCGGTGAACTCTGCCAAAGCCAACACGTCAAGGACCTCCTCGATGAGATCCCTGGCCAGCATGGGAGCCTCCTGCAGGTTGCCCAATACACGCCCGTCGCCTGTCCGCATCATGCCCATGAT
>CAZPUO010000365.1:0-2288 GCA_964589745.1 uncultured Methanotrichaceae archaeon | reverse complement strand
GCCATATCTCGTATGTCTACATCCATGGGCATATTGTCAAATGGGCCTTTATAACAAAATGGCGCTACCATACGAGCTTTATATGACGCCGTCATCCCCTCCAGAGCAGGATCAGGGTTAGCCTGTCCGGCTGCAACGCAATCTGACTGTTGCGTACAATCCTCATCTTTGTGGCATTTAACAGCCCGACATAAGTCTAGTTTTTCCTTAAACTCTAGCTCCTCTGGTGTCGGCGGGCGATTCTTCTCTTCTTCTTGTTCCCGAGCATAAGCGAGGGTTCTCTCCGTAAGCGTGAACTCGCTCGCAGGAATGCTTTGGACGCTTCGGCAGCTCGCACTTGATGTAGTGCCCCCAGTGCCGCATGATTTGAATATGCCTTCTAATGCGCTTGGCGAAGAAGTGAATAATGAGGCTTCGACATCGTTATATGTACCCTTTAGGAAATAACAGCCGAAGATACTCGCGATAGCGGTATAACCAAGGCCTGATTGATTCCTACCGCTCATATCACCCCAGAAATCTTCCGTAACTTTTTGATATAATTTGCCGCCAGTGTAGATGCCGCTGCTTTGTCCGGAGTTATCAGTCCAGTCGACTCGATACCTTTTCCCAGAAATATCAATCTTCCACGTGCTCCGCCTAGTTGTGCTGCCAAAGCCGCCCAGATTCACATTTTCGGTGACGTCGCAGGTTATAAAATTCGCGCTTGAAGAACCGGAGGTCCCGCTGCCGCCAGGCCCGGGGATTGCTCCTGGATTCATTAATAGAATAATGGCAGCTATTACACCTATGATTACAACTGCAGCTATGATGAGGGACATGGTCTTATGCCCGCCTTTTGGAGTAGCTGTGTCATATCTTTGATCTAAAGGCCTCGCCAGAGGTTGGGATGCTCGAGGCGCCATTACTAATGCCTCGTTTATTTCTTCATCAGAATACCCCGCGTTTCGCATGGCGCCCTTAATTTTTTCTAGGGGCTCGCCTTGTTGTAACCCTTGCTGAATCGCTCCCCTGACTCTTGCTAGGGTTTCTTCATCCATCGCCAAGATTATTTGTTATGTCAAGATAAACTTGACACTTTTTGGAATTCTATGGGATAAAGGATAAAAAAGCATTCAGGAGCCGGGTTCCGGCTCCTGAAACCTGCGCCATTAATGAGTATCGTGCCTTTTGATAGGCATGACCCGCACCAATCCGTGGCTCAGGCGCAGAATTATACGCCTGCGCCTACTTAAACGCGGGGTCAGCAGCATCGCAAGGGAGCTGGGCATAAGCAGGCAGACCTGCTACGCATGGTGGCACAGGTTCAGGGAGTTCGGCTGGCAGGGGCTGGAAACAGTGCACGCCATCCGGACGCCAGAGAACGTGGAGAGGCTGATACTGGTGATGAAGACAGTCTTCCGCTGGGGCACGCTGAGGATACGGCGTGCCCTGTCGGCGGAGCCGAAGTACATCAGCGACCGCTTCCTGTTCTACGGAGCGCGCTGGCAGCGCTACGGGATCAGCAGGCAGGGAGTGCAGAACGTCCTCGTCCGCTACGGCGCGAACGGCTGGCCGAAAAGGCCGAAGCGCAAGTGGAAGTTCTGGGAGCGCGGAAAGCCGGGCGAGTTGTGGCAGGCCGACTTCAAGGAAGGCTGGATCGGGAAACTGAAGGTCTACTACCTGGTCATCGAGGACGACCACTCCCGCCTCCTGACAGCGTGCACAGTGAGCGAGCACCACACCGCGAAGGACGTTATCGCCGGACTCAGAAAGGCCTTCCGGAGGCATGGCAGGCCGAAGGCCGTGTTCACAGACCACGGCTCCGAGTTCGAGTCTGAAGAGCTCGAGGAGTGGCTCGCCAGGCAGGGGGTCGCGCACGAATGGGCGCACCCACACTACCCGCAGGACAAGGGCAAGGTCGAGCGGTTCATCCGCAACCTGCAGGAGGAGGTGCTCAGCCTCTTCCGCTTCGCCAATCTTGGCGAAGCCCAAGCCAAGATCGACGAGTACCTGCGCTACTACAACAACGTCCGCGAGCACGCCGGGATAGGCTGCGTGCCTGCGAAGCGGTACCGCTGACTGTGGAGATTGAGCATCTTGGACAGCGGCAGCAAGGTGAAGCAGTGGGCAATTCTGTCCAACGCTGGGCAGGCGTGCCTGCCCAGCCCTGCCTGCCGGCAGGGTTTGACGGGATTTCCGGTTCAGAAGTTCCTGAAAATCAAAATACTGTCAGGATAAGGGTTGACATCACAATTTGACAATTCGGCTATAATAAGCTATCCCCCGGCCGTTTTTGGATTCTAAGG
>CAZPUO010000364.1:0-2304 GCA_964589745.1 uncultured Methanotrichaceae archaeon | reverse complement strand
CTCCAGCGGAAGAGGTGAAGGCCTGTGAGTAGCGTCATCTCGGAGATCAGGAAGGATTATCTCTACAACCTGATACTCAAAGGCGAGCGCGCCGATGGCCGTAGCTTCGACCAGTACAGGGAGATCTCCATCGAGAGGGACGTGATCAGGAAGGCGGAGGGAAGCGCGCTTGTAAAATTGGGATCGAGCCAGGTGCTCGTGGGTGTGAAGATGCAGCCCGGAGAGCCCTTCCCCGATTCGCCCAACCGCGGAGTCATCATCACCAACGCCGAGCTTGTGCCATTGGCCTCGCCCACATTTGAGCCTGGACCGCCGAACGAGGTGGGAATAGAGCTGGCGCGTGTCGTGGATCGCGGAGTTCGCGAGTCCAAGGCGGTGGACCTGGAGTCGCTCTGCATTGTGCCTGGCAAGCAGGTCTGGATAATATTCATTGATGTGCATATCCTGGATGACTGCGGCAACATCCTCGATGCTGCATCCCTAGGAGCCATAGCCGCGCTTCTTACCACTAAAGTGCCGGCCAGCAAATTTGGTCTCGGCGATGACTACATGCTGCCGGTGAAGGATATTCCCATTGCCACGACAGCCATCGAGTTCAGCGATGTGCTGATGTTTGATCCGGGTGTGGATGAGGAATCGATAGCCAACACCAAGCTCACCGTCATAAGCACTACGGATGGAAATATATGCGGCATGCAGAAGAGCGGCACCGGAACTCTGAAGCCGGAGCAGATCTACCGCATCGTTGATATAGCATGTGAGAAGGCTAGAGAGATCCGGGAAAAGTTTCTGGAAGTATAAACGGAAGTAGAATCATGGTTAAGCAGACTACTAAAGGAAGGAAGAGCAGATCGGCAGCCAGGTTCGGTCCCAGGTACGGCCGCAAGTCGCGAAAGCTCGTGGCTGATATGGAGGAGAAGACCAAGGCGCTGTACGACTGCCCCCAGTGCGGAAGGACGAAGGTTCACAGGGAGAGCACAGCCATCTGGAGCTGCAGCAAATGCGGTTACACCTTTGCCGGCGGCTCTTTCATCCCCGAGACTTCTCTGGGCCGCTCTGTGCTGCGGTCTCTTAAGAAGACCCTTGAGGCAGAGTAGAAGATGGCCTATAAGTGTACCAGATGTAAGAAGACCGTAGAGGTTGATTACGAATACAGCGGCATACGCTGTCCTTACTGCGGGCACAGGATCCTGATGAAGGAGCGGCCCACTACGGTCAAGAAGATGAAAGCAGTCTGATGAAGGTCACCACCTCACGAGGGCCTTCGGCCAAGTCCAGAAGATTTGGAAAAGCCCTGGCCTCGTTCCTATCCCTTCCATATGTCAACCGGGGAAAGCAGAGCCCGGGAGAGGAAGATGCCTGGCTGGTGGTGGTGGAGAACCACGGCAACCCCGGAGGCCTGGTCAAGCGCTATTCGGGCAAAGAGGAGCTGCTGAGCTTTACGCTATCCCTGGAGCCCGTGGCTGGGCGGCTGAAGAAGCTTGTGCCTGTGGTGATCGGAGCGCAAAAGGAGGCTCTTCCCATCGCCAAGTTCTTCCAACTGGAATGGATGGAGGGGCCCTTGTCCGCGCATGAAGGAGGGCCGAAGCGTACTCTGGCAGTTTCATCCGAGCGGATCGATTTCATCGACGATGGCGAAGCCAAGTTCAGGCTGAAGATATGAAAGGCTCTGCAGAGTTCGTCTTTGAAACCGCCTATCCAGAGATGATTTACCAGGCGCTCGCTCCGGAGAAAGATGACGAGCTTCATAGATCCAATGTTGAACTGATCCTGGGCGAAGGTTCTATCAGATTGAAGATACGGGGTGAGGACGCGGTTTCCCTCCGGGCAGCTTTAAATACCTGGATAAGGTTGGTCAAGATCGCATTTGAGATGGTGAGTTTATGAGTGGCGAATTGCCTCCGCAGATACAGAATCAGCTTGCTCAGCTCCAGCAGCTTCAGCAGCAGGCGCAGGCCGTTATGACGCAGAAGACTCAGATCGAGGGTCTGATCCGAGAGACAGAGGCGGCGCTGAAAGAGCTGGAGAAAAGCAAGGATGACGCGGTTATATACAAGAGCGTCGGGGAGCTTCTCTTCCGAGCCGACAAGCCGAAGCTGGTGGAAGAGCTCAAAGAGAGAAAAGATATGATGGATCTCCGGCTGAAGACCATGGCCAAGCAGGAAGAGCGCATTCAGGGCCGGTTCACTCAGCTTCAGGAGCAGCTTAAGCAAGCTCTCGGTCAGGTGCCGCCCAAGGGCGGTTAACTTTAGCGGGCCCGTGGCTTAGCCAGGATATAGCACCGGGCTTCTAACCCGGGGGTCG
>CAZPUO010000363.1:0-2307 GCA_964589745.1 uncultured Methanotrichaceae archaeon | reverse complement strand
GCTTTTCAGCCATGGATAGTCACTCTCCATTGCGTTAATTGATTTTTTTATATCATTTCGAATGCTAGCTATTGCTAGCACTGCATCGCTTTGTTTTTTAGTATATTCATCTTTTATTTCTTTGTATTTTTCTTCACTTATTTCTGAGTTTGATTTACTTACTTCCAAATTAGCTAACTGTTCCTCGATATCCTCTTTGTAAATGAGCGCTAATTTAAGATCTCGTTCTTTGTCTGCCATAACCTTGATACCTCCCTCATCTTACTAATTCTATCGTATGCAAACCGCTTTAAGATAAATAAAGATTTCGCCATCATTCAAATTATTGGTGTCTTAAATTATCAAAAAATAAATATAATAGCTCATATTAGAAAGATATTCCATAAAAATACTGTAACACTATCAACAATACAGCACCAGGAATCCCTCCAATTGCACAAATCAAAAACGTCATAGCATTAATATTTACCCAAATTCCAAGATGCATACTTGACAGGTAGAGGACAGCCAGCCCTAAAACGCCATTGACTATAAAAACCCAAAAATTTCGCCAAATAAGGATTATACCAAAGAGCAATACTAGAACAACACCCACAGTGTTAAGCAGGCTATTAAGATTCGGTGATAATCCACCCCAGGCCGAAATCCATTTCGAGATCGAACTCAGCATACCGCCAGCTTCAAGACCTTGTAATGGATTGCCGCTGCTTTGTGTTCGGGTATTTTGTGATGGATAGCCAAGTGATTGAAGCTGGACCCCATTAAGGCCTTTATATGCATGAGCATTCGTATCAAGGAAATACTCCGTACCCTGGAGAGCATCATAATACTTATTTGGGATAATATCTAAATCGACAATCGTAGGGAGATTTGTAGCGCCATAGGCTTTCATTACGTCGTTAGTACCTTTAAGGCAGTGATCAAGTAAGAATATGTTATATCCTCTATCACCAAAACCTCGGATTACACCAGATGCATCTTCTGCATTGGCATTATCAACCGAAACGACCTTGATCCTATTATATTCTCCTATAACAAATCTATTAAGTATCTCATTTAAGGGCCTATTTTCAAGCACCCATGCATCGTTAGCTGGCTCACCACTTGGATGCTTTTGACCTGGTAGCACTATAGCAGAATTCATCCCACCAAGATTCTCAATCGCTCCAGCTGTCCATGTACCGTCGAGATTCTGAAATGCGACTCCAACATGTCCAAGACCCCCAACAGCCTTCTGCCTATTAGCCACAATAACATAGCCCTGCTTAGCATAACATATAGGTGCAATTACTATGATAAGAATTGCACAACATATAGCAATTTTCATAATATTATGTGACATACACAATTCTCCCTAGCAACTCCAATAAATTAAAAATTTTTTATCGGAAAATGATCTCAAACTGCCTTTTTCCCACATAGTGGACATTTTGAACCGTGATTAGAATAACAGTAACTACACATAAAATGACCGTTCGGGCATACTTTACCACCGTAGGAGTCCCTCTCCTTTCCACAAACATCACATTTCCTTTTAGTCATGATTACCCTAGCTCCTGATGGTTTATATCTTAAGTGTATAATCTATCGGTATAAAATGATGATGGTTGAAAGAACTACCCAACTGATATGTTTTAGATTCGATAACTTTTATGATTTAATCACCTCCCATTCCTTTGTTATTCTGTACTTGTTTAGCTCCAACGAATCGATTGCTTGATGCGGGTTTTTTCGATTACCCCTCGCCGAGTAGTCTACCGCAACTGAGATAGTCTCATTTTAAAGGGTCGGCAGGCTCGCGATTCGGTCAGTCCTGGTGGGGCTCTCCAACGCCCGCGCCGCCCGGAGATATCGGGACAGTATTTTGTATCAGGACCGACATCTCAGAAACAGATGTCTCTTCCAGAGGTTAGAAAAGACGGCTCCCCCTTGTTCGCCTCCGACTCCTGCGGCGATTTCAGCGAGGAGTTCATAGCCGACGTGCTGGAGGCGAAGATGGAGGCGGAGCTGGGCCTGGGAAGGCGCTTTGCCTCCGTCGACGACCTGATTGCAAATCTCCTCGAAGACTGAGACGATTCCCGAGGGCTTTATCGCTCAGGCACGTCGCGCACGACCAGAAGCTCTAAGCCGCCATCGTCGGCGCCGCCGATAAAATTTAGGAAAATTTAAAATTCTACTTGTATATTTCGGTGGGCTCGCCTGACGTTCTCGATTTTTGATTGTCTTCAGCCGCAACCCGAAGATCTTTATCCCTCCGAATCCTTTTACTCGCATCGGATCATGGAGCTGGGCTTCGGGAGAGAGAAG
>CAZPUO010000362.1:0-2308 GCA_964589745.1 uncultured Methanotrichaceae archaeon | reverse complement strand
GGTTTTCATGCTCATCCCCGCAGCGAGCTGCGGGGTATTCACTTAAAAATAAATTAGCCTAGAGGTATCTCCCTGAAAGCCATCGATGTTCTTCGCAGCCACGATCAGGAGATAAAGGAACGCTTTGCCGTCCGCCGCATTGGTCTTTTTGGTTCCTGTGTCCGTGGCGAGGAGAAGGAGACCAGCGACGTTGACATCCTGGTGGAGTTCGAAGAGCCGACTTTCAGGAACTTTATGAACCTGGCCTTCTTCTTGGAAAACCTCTTTGGAAGGAAGGTGGACCTGCTTACCCCCTGAAGGAATAAGCCACCGCATCAGGCCTTACGTGGAAAGAGAGGTGGTTTGGGCTGATTAAGGGGGATGTTGCGTGGGATTGATACATTGCTCCTGTCCTGATTAATATTATAAAAAACAAGTTGTTATTCACATCACTATCGCATTAAGTTGGCTTCCACACTTCAATTCCTTTTATTCTATCAAAATCGCTATCGTTGGTAGCGATTATCCTAAGTCCTCTCCTCTTCATGGAATAGAGGTTCAGGGAATCGTTGGTCATCAGGCCATATTGTTTTCTCAGCCCTCTGCTCTCAAATACAGCATCCTCTCCCAACGGCAAAATCTCGACGTTGAACTCCGGGATTTCCTCCACAGCCATTTCGCATTTTTCGAGGGATATGATAGACTCAGGGTGCTCTTTTAGATAGCGTATTGCCTGATGGGGCCTGATCCTGTATTTCTCCACAGCCTCGGATAGCATCAATTTATGCAGTACCTCGCCCAGAACTACGGTAGAGGTGCAGGCCCAGATCTCTCCGCGCTCTGCTCTTTCAAGCAGATTAGAGCAGTCTTCCGAAAGATCGAGGAAATGATAGATAAATATATTTGAATCAATAAAAAGTCTGCTTCTGGCAGGTATATCTTCAAGCATCTAGCTCTCCAGACTGGATAGCTCGTCGCTTTCTGCTATTTCCTTGCCCAGCTCAGGATCTATTTTTATGATGCCTTTTGTTCTGCGAACTGCATTAGTGATCTCGATCTCGACCTCTTCGCCCTGCCTTAGATTTAGCTTATTCAGAGGCCGCAGGACTCCATCTTGATATACCGCCCGGGTTCTTGTCTTCATCCAGGGATGGATAAGGTGGCTTGGAGTAAATACGTTTTGTTATGTTGAAATTATCAAGAGATCTCCAGTGTACGGGAGCTTGAAGACGCGTAGAACAGAATACAATTAACAAAGTTTCATAAAATTATTCAGGGACTTTAAAATTCGGATGTCCTTTTAAAACCGATAGAATTCTCATTGTTGAAATCGCAAAAGAAAAACCCATTGGATATTGACCCTGAATAGTCCCTTCTAGACATGAAATGTGAGATTTGGCGGCGAAACCAGTCTCTCCCTCGACATTTTTCGTAACGAATTTTGATGACCATTCATCTTCTTCTAATGGCATCCAATCAATCATTCCCATAACAAGTCCATTATCTCGAACTGAAAACACCGGGCTACCGCTGAATCCTGCAGATATTGAGCATCCTAATGCATATCTAGGCGATTTAACATCTTTAAAAGAGTTCCGACCGTTTTCTTTGACTAATCTCTTGAATTTATATATAGGAGTTCCCGATATAATAGTTTTTATGAGAAAGGGTTGAAGTGAAATATCTTGAAGATTACAGCCAGTAGGAAATCCACAAATGCCAACTTCGCTTCCCCAAATACTTTTGCTTTCGGCCTCTGAAGACAGAACTAGTGGAGGAACTTGGACCCCAGAAATCCTTGAAATACCATCAAATTGGTAAATGCATACATCTTCTTCGTTCCAGTAGGTATGCCTTATTGGTATTCCGGTAAGTTTGTACCACTTCCATTGGTAAAAATCTCCGTTCTGTGTGCGCAATGCGACCCTCGGAATACCATCGATGAATCCATTTCTGGATAAATCCTTTCCATTATAATTACCTACTATGAATTCTTCTTCTGCTACATGCCAACATGTCGCGAAGAATTCTGTAGATCTAGCTCCTTCCTGATCATCGACGCCAAAACCTGTACCAACAATGTTGGGCAGTCCATTTGTCTTCAACCCAAAAGCGATAGCGATTACAGACCGTTGAACTATTGTTGCAGCTTCCTCAAATTTCAATCTTTCTAAAGAATCTCATGCAAGTTGTAACGCAATATGATGCGGTATTCTTCAGCCATATTCAGTCTTCCTTATACTACCAAAAAGTTTTTTAATTAGTTCATAACATACTATAGTTAGGAACCTAACTTTTTATACCAAACATCTCCCCCAAGAAAACGTTC
>CAZPUO010000361.1:0-2308 GCA_964589745.1 uncultured Methanotrichaceae archaeon | reverse complement strand
CGGCGGGCAGAGAAAGCCGGAATCAGTTGGCCATTGGGGGATTTGAGTGAAGAAGATCTATTTAAACAACTATTTGGTGAGCCAATACCCATACCGGAAATGAAGACCAAACCATTACCAGACTGGGAAGAGGTAAACAAAGAGCTGCGTAAGAAAGGCGTAACCCTGCAACTGGTTTGGATGGAATACATCGAAAAACATCCAGATGGATATAAACACTCTCAATTTGGAGAATATTATCGTCGTTGGAAGAAGGAACACAGTGAACCTCGCATGCGAAACGTCCATGTAGGCGGTGAACGGATGCAAGTGGACTATGCGGGGGTAAGGATACACGTTATAGACACCGAAACAGGCGAAGTTTTTATGGCGCCGGTCTTTGTGGCAGTATTACCAGCCAGCAATTACACCTATGTCGAAGCCCAATCGGGAGAAAACCAATGCAACTGGAACAATGGACATGTGAGAGCGTTTGCTTTCTTTGGAGGTGCGGTAAGGATAGTCGTTCCAGACAATTTAAAGACGGGGGTAAGCAAGCCAGATTACTACGAGCCTAACATCAACATGGCATATCAAGAGCTGGCAGAACATTATCATGTTGCTGTTTTACCTGCCCGGGTGAGGAAACCAAGAGACAAGGGCAAGGTGGAAAATGCAGTTCAGAATGTAGAGCGTTGGGTCTTAGCGCCACTCAGAAACCGAACCTTCTTCAGTTTAGCTGAAGCAAACCGAGCGATACGGGAAAAGTTGGATGGGTTCAACAATAAAATGATGTTGGCTGTGGGGCGAACCCGGCGGCAGGAATTTGAGGAAATTGATCAGCCCACTCTGCGTCCACTGCCTGAAAAGCCTTATGAATATGCATTCCGCAAGAAAGCCCGTGTGAACATCGATTATCACGTTGAATTTGAGAAACATTTTTACTCGGTTCCTCACGCCTTGATTCATCAAGAAGTGGATTTACGAGTTACAGAACACCTGGTGCAGGTTTTTCATAAAGGCAAGGATGTGGCTGTTCACCCACGTAGCTCTAAAGCGGGTGGATATACCACTCTGCGCGAGCATATGCCTCCTAACCACCAATTTATGGACAAAATAAACGCAAACCAACTGCTCTCCTGGGCAGAAAACATCGGTCCTCAAACTCATGATTTAATCCATGCCACCCTCAAATCACGTCTGTTTCCTGAACAGGCTTTTCGTTCCTGTTTAGGAATACTCAACCTTGCAAAAAGGTGTTCATCTTCACAAATGGAATTAGCCTGCCAGGCAGTGCTGCAAACCAAATCGTTCTCCTACAAAGCAGTGAAGGATGAATTGGAGTGGCTGCTGAAACAGGCTCCTATTCTCGTTTCTGAAACCCTACCCACCCACGATAATATTCGCGGCCATGAATACTATAAATAAAGGATACCAATCATGATCTCACAAACCCTGCTCGAAAAATTGCTATTCCTACGCTTGACTGCCTTCCGCAAAGGACTTCAAGAACAGGCTGGTAATCCACAATACGCAGATCTGCCTTTTGAAGAGCGTCTTTTGCTCCTGGTAGACCTGGAGTGCACCCAGAGAGATGATAATCGCAACAAACGCCGCTTGAAACTGGCTGAATTCCCTATGTCCGCAGCCATTGAAGAGATTGATTTCTCTCCTGAACGCGGATTGGATAAACGCCTCATTCTTGAACTGGCTCAATGTACATGGGTGGAAAAGGCGCTCAATGTTCTTGTGTTGGGCGCAACCGGCACCGGAAAAACGTTTTTTGCTACTTCGCTTGGTGTGGCTGCCTGCCGTAATGGTTATTCTGTTCACTATTGGCGTACTTCCCGACTCTTACATGCCTTGGCTCACGCCAGAGAAGATGGTTCTTATCTCTCTTTTCTACGCTCCTTGAACAAAACAGATGTCCTGATCCTGGACGATTGGATGCGTGATCCAATTCAATTGTCTTCTACACAGGATTTACTTGAAATCTATGATGATCGCTTCAATAAAAAAGCCACCCTGATTGTTTCCCAAGTTCCGGTGGCCGACTGGCATCTTCGTTTTCCTGACCCCACCTTAGCAGATGCTATCCTTGACCGTACCATTCATAACGCCTATCGTTTATCTCTTCTTGGTGAATCTCAACGAAAATTACGAGGAAACCGGTCCATGCAGCACACTTGATCTATAATACTTTTGCCAGTATTTTTCTTGTCCTTACTGTGCGGCATAAACCGGTTAAGCTGTGCGATTTCACCGGCACGCGCACGAATCTTCTTTTCGAGATGATCCATGCCCGTAAGAACTAATCCACCTATACTAA
>CAZPUO010000360.1:0-2314 GCA_964589745.1 uncultured Methanotrichaceae archaeon | reverse complement strand
GGTGATGGGGGTGGAGACGCCGATGGGGTAGATGACGGGGACAGTCATTTCCTGGTCACCTTGCGGATCTCGAACTCCTCCGCAACTATTTCAGGCAGCTTGGGGCTTTTCAAGAACCAAAGCTCGGAGAGCGCTCTCAGTTTTTCACCGGAGATGATCTTGCAGTCATAAATATCCGCCCTTCGAAGAAGAGACTCTTTGATGCCACCTTTTTGAGGATCGATCACGTTATACGATGTGGTTGCTAGATAGGTCCTGACCCTCAATGCCCTCAAACCTGATTTTATCGCTTCAATCTTATAGAGTGCATCCTTTCCGGCAGGATCGTGCTCCTGACCTCCTGTCTTGCACTCAACGATGCAAAGCGACTGGTTCATCATGAAGGCGACATCAAGATCGTTATCTTCTCCCGGAAAGATCCTCTGGCCTTCTGGGTGAGTTACTCCGACCCTAACGCCCTGATTCAGGTCCCAGATCTTTTCATCTTCGACGAACTGCTTATGCATCCCCCATACAAAGACTTCTAGCCATTTACCAGCCAGAAACTCCGCCTTGTGCTTCTCCAAGGTTCCGAGAAAGATCGAGCCCTTCGTTTCAAGGCCCAGTTTTGCCGCTATCTTCGATCTGAGATTGTCGTTGTCGAGATAGACGTTTAAGTCATCTGTGAGAATTAGTCCGTCTCTGTTCCATCCTTTCTTGTCGTTTTTCTTTTTCTCTTCCATGAGGCTTTGGATCTTTCCCAGCATTCCTCTTAGGCCGTGATCTTCGCTATTGGCCGTCAGCAAAGCTGCCAGGTCGAATAGGTCCTTCGCCTGCTCCCTGGATCGCTTCAGATCGCCCAAATTCAAGACGCTGAATCCGTACCCCTCTAAAAACTCAGCAGTGGAGAGCCTGTGCTTCAATTCTGTGGTTGAACCTCTCAATAGATCTATAGCTAGATGCTGCTTTCCCTCTGGGACATAGAGAGTCCTCAGGCTCTTCTCCTTAGAGAACTCATAGGCACCGATGCACATGGGCTTTGTCCCTCCAGTGAGGTTGACGACCAGATCATCATTCAGGTGTTCTTTGAGGATATTCTTCAGCAGGTTGTACGTCTCGGCTATTGAATCCTCTTTGGCGAGATCCTTGATATCACACCTGGTTCGATAATCCAGCTCTCCGGCTGCTAGCGCGTTCAGGAGATGGTTGTGCATATTCCTGGCTTTCATCAATGGGGTTACTATCAAGACAAGCCAGTTAGGCAGAGGATTTTCTGATCGAATGGAGAGGAGGTTTGGGACGTGTTGCCCGCTGATGAGGCATACCATGATTTTCATCAGAGGGCCTCTTGTAGGTATTCAATCGTTCTTGTTAGCTTCATAGATATCCCTCTCAGCATCCTTCAATCGTCCCTTCGGTCGAATATACCGCTCACCGTATGCCTTCTTGATCTCCTCCAGAACTTGAGCCTTAAGTTCAGGATTTTCTATCTTTTGCCAGCTCTTGGCAACTTCATAGGGAGCTCTGCTAAGTACATCAGAAGAATTCATATTGAACGACTTTGCCAATCGGTCACTCTCACCCTCCAGCCACTCTGCTGCGGGAGACTTTGGAGGCGCGGGAACAAAAGCCTCAAACCTACCATATCCCACAGCGGTCTTTGCTCCCGCACCAGTGTTTTCCAGCGCATCGATGAGCCAATGCTTCGCCTTTGAGCAGTCCTCATCATCTTCTGCTTTGCTTGGTCTCCTTGGCATCAGGCCGAAGATGAACTCCTGGCCGAAGTCCACGACCAGAAACGGGACAGGAATAGGGCGGTGCCAGTCCGCTGGCGGCTCATTGCCCTGGTAATATGGGCCGTAATGAGGGGTCATGATATCCGTTTTGAGCAGGACTGGCTTAATAGGAATGGCATCAAGAAAGATGACCGATCCTGCCGAGTGGTCCTTTGAATCCCTTGGCCCAAATATCCTGATTATATCGTCTTCAGATTCAAGGAGCCAGCTTTTTGCCCAGGATCTAACCATTCCCTTGATGGAAGACCCTGGCAGATAAGGCACGCCCAGAGTATGATGCCATGCAAAGCCATTCTCCACAGGATGGTTCCGCCCAAGACCTGTGACAAAGGATCCAGCAGTCTTAAAGTAAATGGGCTCCTGGCAAAACTTCATGAGGAGATTCTCACGTCGAATCCAATGTTCCCTCAACAGAAGGCGATTGCCAACACTTCGTCTTACGTCTCTTTCCGTGACAGCAGTAGAGATCCACTCCATCTTTGGATTAACAGACTCGTTTTTATTATCTAAAGTCCTGAAGTCGAAGGACTCCATGGACC
>CAZPUO010000359.1:0-2324 GCA_964589745.1 uncultured Methanotrichaceae archaeon | reverse complement strand
GCGGAACCCTGGCCTTTGCCGAGGTCGTGGAGAGGAAGGGCAAGGCGTCATAGATAGATGGACGAGAAGATCACTTTGACCTTTACGGAGGAGCACAAGTACCAGCTTGAGTTCTCTCCGCCCTCGTTCTGGACGGGATTTGCCAAGGACTACGGTGGGCTTTCCTGGATCGAGATCAGCGAGGAACGGGTGGTGGTAGTCGCTGAGAACTATTCCTATCTGCTCGACCTGCTTGTCCAGGCCAGGCTGTATCGCCTCAGCACCATGCGAGATAGCATCCGTTTTCAGTAGGTTCCGTCAAATTCGATCTGTCTATTGGCTTTCCAATGATCAAGATGTCTGATTCATTGTCGATGCAGGGCTACCTGATCCGCGGTCTGCCCGTCATCAAGGAGGGCGACGATATCGCTTCTCTGGTGCAATCTCTTTTTGAGCTTCAGGACGGAGACGTGCTCTGCATAGCCAGCACCATTGTAGCCAAGTCCGAGGGCCGGTTCAGGAATTTGGAGGACTACGCTCCCAGTCCCAGGGCCACAGAGATTGCTTCGACCCTTGCCAAGGACCCAAGGTTCGTGCAGGCCGTCTTGGATGAGTCAATGGATGTGCTGCTGGACAGGCCTTTCCTCTTGGTGGTGACCCGGTTCGGTCATATTGGAGTCAACGCTGGGATTGACCAGTCGAACGTAGGGCACGACAGGATACTGCTGCTGCCCAAGGATCCCAGCGCAAGCGCGACGGCGCTGCGCGATAGACTTGGCAAGGACTGTGCCGTTATCATCACCGATACCTGCGGCCGGCCATTTCGCTGCGGCGTTACCGGCGTGGCCATAGGTTGGGCGGGCCTCGCGGCCCTCAAAGATTGGCGGGGGAAACGCGATATGCACGGCAAGGTTCTGGAGATCACCCTGGAGGCTATAGTTGATGAGATTGCGGCAGCTGCGAACCTCCTCATGGGTGAGGCGGGAGACGGCACGCCGGCGGTGGTCTTTCGCGGCCTGAAGTATCCTCGTGCCGGAGGAAGCATCTTCATGCCCAAAGATAAAGACGTGATCCGGCCACGGCTGAAGAGTTAAGGTTTTATCGCAGCCCGCGATAGCTATCCGTCGTGCAGCAGCCGGTTCACATCGTCATTCCTTTCAAGCACCAGGGAGCGAAGAGCAGGCTCTCCTCCGTCCTTTCTTCCAGAGAACGGAGGCTCCTGGCCTTTGCTATGCTGAAGGATGTTTTGGATACGGTTTCGGGCTTTGGCTGGGCGACGGTTCTCTCCCGGCCGGACCTTGATATAGTTGAGGTCGGCAGGAAAGTAGAGATCTTGGAGTCGGAACTGGAGCTGAACGATGCCCTCAATTCCTTGATCGAAGAGGAAGTCCGCCGGGGTTGGCCGTCGGATATTTTGATCATCATGGCAGACCTGGCGGTTTTGACGAAAAAAGATGTGGAGGGATTTCTCAATTGCGATGGGGACGTCATCCTCTGTCCGGGGCGTGGTGGCGGCACCAACATGATTCTCATGCGCAGCCCGGAGTTTCGTGTCTGCTACCAAGGGCTGAGCTTCCCCAAGCACCTGGCCATTGCCAGAACGGCAGGTCTGAAAGTCTCCGTTTTCGAGTCCTTCCGGGCGGGATGTGATATCGATGAGCCAGAGGATCTGGCGGAGGTGCTTCTGCATGGGCATGGGGAGACAAAGTCGGTTCTGGAGTCCTTGGGATTCTCCTTCTCAGGAAAAGGCAGGGGTAGCCTTGTTCGCGACCGTACCTAGCAAAGAACTTATTGACGAATGCAGGAGGAAGCGGGCCTGAAGGGCGCGTTTTTACAGGAAATCACAAAATTCATTTTCTGCCGTCAAGATGGCTAATAAACCGTCACTCTTCGAACCCCATCGATTTCCATGAGCAGTCGCACAAGCTCGCCTGGGATCTTGCCCTCAGTGATGATGGTGAGTTTCGGGCTCTCCACAAAATAGGGATCGTCAGAGACGGCCTGGCGGATGCTGATGCCATTACGAGCAACGGCGCTGGCTACATCACCCAGAATGCCCGTTTTCTTGGCGTTCACGGGCGTGATCTCGATTACGCCCAAGCCCAGGACCGGCGCCACCTCTCCTAGGAAAGTCATGGAGCGCACATTTCTAAAGACCTTCCACAGGGTCTCGTCCTCGCGAATGGCCATGGCTGTAGTGTCCACCACTCTGCGATCCACATCCAGCTCCTTGGCGATCTGGGCGTGAGGTATCTCGATCTCTCCTGAGACAACTCGGCCCCGATCGTTGATCTGGAAGCCCCTCTGCAGGATGAGCCTGATGACCTTCTCCTGAGCCGGGAACC
>CAZPUO010000358.1:0-2330 GCA_964589745.1 uncultured Methanotrichaceae archaeon | reverse complement strand
GCAGCATCCCTATCCTGCAGGTGCGCGAGCCCTCGGGAAATACAGATCGCTGCCACGCTCACCTAAACCTTTCTTTTTTATTTTCAGAAACAAAGGGCTTTCTGATTACTATTATCACTAACCGGCTTAGCAACTGCCATTTTCACTTCACGACTTGGGCATGTCGCACGGTCGATGGGCAGCCTGTGCGCCCGAAAAAGCCAAAGCTGCAGAGCGTTGCCCTGCTCACCTGGCTACTATTCGCGGCACAGATAATTGGGATAATAAGCTGTACTATGGATTGGGTTGCGTTCCTTGTCGCCCCATCGAGCATCCGCAGACCAAGTGTCGTTTGGTTAATCCTTTTGCGCGTATTGACTATTATCTCTCCTTTTTAGGATCGAATGTTAAGAGATTGTATTGAGGCGGAATTGGTGATGCTTGTTTTCTCATTGGCGCGCCATCACCTTAAAATATAGTTTATCTGGATATCAGCAAAATGGCACTTGTGCTAAGAGCACTTATGCCATAGGAGAGGTGGGATTGAAGATCGCTATCATTGGCGGTGGCATTGCAGGCGCAGAAATCCTGAGGAATGCTCTGCCCGGCCCTTTCGAGATCACCCTGATCGAGCCAAAGCAGCAAATAGAGTGTCAAGCCCTCTACCCAGAGTATTTGGCAGGCATGGTAAGAATTGAAGACCTTACCGCACCCTTGAAGCCTTTTTGCGAACGAGTCGGTGCAAAGTTTGTTAATGAGCGTGCCATCCGGCTGGAAGAGAACCTGGTGATATGCAATAAAAGCCAGGTAGAATACGACTTAGCCGTAATAGCCACGGGCGCTATCCAAAATTACTTTGGCATCCTTGGAGCCGATAAGACCTTTTCCGTCAACTCCCTAGAAGGAACAATGAAAGCCAGGGATTTCCTGGAGCGCAGGAAACCTGATAAGATAGCAATAATTGGCGCAGGACTGACCGGCATAGAAATAGCCTGTAATCTTATGGAAAGCACTGACTCAAGCATATATCTGGTGGAAACAAAGACTAGGGTGCTACCCCAATTCTCTGAGAACATCTCCCGCATGATTGAGAAGACGTTATCTGAAAAAAGCGTGAAAATCCTGGCTTCCACTAAAGTTCTAGAAATCAAAGAGGATCGAATCGAATTAACCGGCGGCAAATCCATGGAATGCGACATGGCGATCTGGACAGCAGGTATAAAGCCATGCGATCTCGTCCAGAGTTTACCCTTAGCCAAGTGGAGAAACGAATGGATCTTGGCAGATCCCTATCTGCGCGCCTCTGAGAATATCTTTGCCTTGGGAGATAACGCCTGGATCGACATTGATGGAAAAGTGGCGAGCAAGACTGCCGTGGAAGCTGAACGCCAAGCCCGATACATGGCCAAAAACTTGGCACGCCTGGCCGAGGGAAAAAGCTTGAAGCGCTATTCGATCCTGGCTTCAACCGACTCTCAGGTTGCCCTGATTTCCATAGGGCGAGAGTGCGCAGTGGGGGTTTACGGAGATGTGTGTGTAACGATGCCCACAAAGATCATTCATGCTCTGAAGTATTGGATTGATAAATCCTTCATCCAGCGGTTCAAATAACAGATTGAACGTTGTTTACGGAAATCAATTAAACTTCCGTGCTGGATCAAATCCTCTGCTATATGAAGATCGCCATAAGATCGCTATGTTTGACTGTAGCAAGATAGCCATGAGTTCTGGACCCGGGCGCGGGATTAGGGAGGCTTGGCCAGGATATTTCAGGATTCCGTCATAGGTTGCCATCCGGGGAGCCTAGTTTCGCTCGTCGCCTTCCTTACGGTCGAGCTGGGATGGCTAGGGCCCCGGCCCCATCTTTGCCTAGGTTACGACCAATCGGCTTTTCTGACTTCAAGTTGCTCATTTTCAGATTCCAAGCCGCATACCTATATCAATGAGGGACAGGCAAAATGGGTGACAGGCAACAGAGAAATATTCAATATCAGCAATCGTTTTTGTATTTGAAAATCAAACCTAAATTATTGTTTTCGTTAAGAACTTATTTAAGTAATTTTAATAGTGGAGAAGTTATAAATAGTATAAGATAGAAAATTTATAGTTACAAAATCTACTAAGAGGTGATATAGTTGATGAAAGAAGAAATGGAAGAGTCCGAAAAGGAAGGAGAAGAGTCTTGGTGGAAGCATCTCAGCGAAGATAAAAAGAAGGCGTTCATAAAGGCCAAGTTGGATTTTAAGATAAAGAAAATACAAGCTAAGCTGGAATTCATGAAAGAGCTCCAGAAAATCTTTGGATAGAGCGCTAAGATCAAAAGCTTCGAAATTCCTCGGAGCTTTCATTTC
>CAZPUO010000357.1:0-2336 GCA_964589745.1 uncultured Methanotrichaceae archaeon | reverse complement strand
CACCAGGTTCAGGCTCTTTTGAATTGTAATCTTATCATAGATTCCAGGAGCTACCTGGAGTGTATCACCCGGTGATGCAGCGTCTATCGCAGCCTGCAGGCCAGAGCTGACCTGTATCGTTGCCCCGCTTGCGACAAACGTGAGGAGCAGGATCGTGCAAGCGATGAAAATGGCCCAAATTCTCAATCGACCACCACCATCAAGAGCTGTTGAAAGGTTAATAAAGCTAACGTAGGATTATAATTTCCATGGAAAAGAAACATGAAGCAACAACGAGCTAATTTTCGAGTTAGGTGAGGAACATTCGATCCTATAAACGCTTATGTAGGGATTATATGAACGCAAGACTTTTTATTTATCCCGGTTCAGATCCCTACGGAGGTAATAATTTGAGGTATTTGTACGCCTTTGTTGGGCTATTTGTATTACTAGGCATGGCATGTGCCGCCGGAGGCAGTCTTCCAGCGCATTCACCGGTGCTTATGGATGTCGATACCTATGTAAACGCTAGCAGTGCGAATGATAGCTTCGGGGGTAACGATACTCTGTGGGTTTCTTCCGCTGGCGGGAAGCCGGTGAAGGAGACCTACCTGAGCTTCATTAACGACTTCGTTACAAATAGCGTCTCCAGTCCGGATCAGATTGAAACCGCAACCCTGATGCTCAATGTCGCCAAGGTCGAAACACCGGGAAAGATCATTGCTTACTTTACAGAGGGGCCAACGACGAATGCCGCAGCCTGGACCGATAAGCCAGAGTACGACACCAGCGTATCGACCTCTCTGGACGTGACGACTGAAGGCGAGTACAGCATGGATGTGACGCCAATAATCAAAAAGGCGTTATCAGCTTGTCCGGGGGAATGCGGCTATTCGATTGCCTTGGTGGCGGATGACGGCACTTCGGTTGGTTTAGTCTCAAAGGAGGCATCGGAGGAGAATAAGCCCACTCTGAGTTACACCCTGGCGAGTAAGTAAGGGAAGTGATGCGAACCTCTTAAGCATTCTCAGCATAGTTTTTTATGATGTCTCCTTTTTATATCACCTGGATAAGGTAGATGCTGATGCATTGCTTGGGTGATAGAAGGATGGCTTATAGACTTCTGGCTCTCGCCATCCTTCTTCTGGTCCTGGTCAGCACCACCAGCGCCATCACAGAGATAATACTGATACAATCGCCCGGTTGCCAAAAGTGTGCTGCTGCAGAGAGAGTTCTGACTGGCATCATGGCCGGGGAAAAGGACCTGAAGCTCGAGAAGTACAACTACTTCTCAGACGATGGCCATCGCATCATCGAGGAGCATAAGGTGAAGGATGTGCCTTCGGTCATAATCGGCCAGAGGGTGATCGGCTATAAGGAGTATGATGAGGACAATGCCAAGCTGGAGCGGCTTGTCCGCGAGGCTCTGGCCAATCGTAGCGAGAATAATAGTGCTGGTACTGTTATCGCTCTTCCTGGTAATCAGAGCCATACTGGAAACGGCCCAGAGCTGAATCTGCAGGAGTTCTCTCTTTATACCATATCCGCAGTTCTGGTGGCGGGGTTGGTGGCTGGCTTCAACCCCTGCCTTTTGGGCATTCTGGTCTTTCTGGCAGCGTCAGTTCTCTCCTCCTCCGGAAGAAAGCGTGAGCTGGTGATGATGGTGATCTTCTTCTCTCTAGGCATTTTCACCATGTACTTCCTCTTCGGATTGGGTATGCAGCGTTTGCTGCAAACGGAGGCTGTGGCCAACGTCTTCCGGTACGTCCTCACCGCCTTTCTCTTGGTGATCGGACTGTCCCAGGTCCTGGACGCAATGAGGCTGAACAGTGGAAAACCCTCCTTGTTCCGGACGGATTGGGCACTCAAATACTTCAAGGCCGGGGTCGATAGGGGACGCCTCAGCTCTTACTTTCTGATCGGGGCGCTCTTCTCCTTGGTCAAGGCCCCGTGCGTAGGTGCCATCTACCTCGCGATCCTGGACCTTCTATCTGCCAGGAGCTATCTGGAGGGTGCCGCTTATCTTTTATTCTTCAACCTGGGAGTCATTCTGCCTATCATAATCTTAGGCAGCTTCATCGCCCTGGGGATGAGCCCTGAGCAGGTGGATGCCTTTCGCAAGGACCACCGGGTGGGGATGAGGTTGGTCACGGGCCTGGCGCTGCTGGCGCTAGCACCGCTCATCTACTGGCAGTTGATTTAGACTCCTGAGAGCTGCGGAAAGCTCCAGCTTCTCAGCACCGGTCCTGGCCCTTGCGCGGCTCCTGGCAAAAGGATTAATAGAGAGATGGCTCTCTCGAAATGCGAGGTGAACTTTTGTTTTTAGTAGGTGAGGCTCTCATCGGGAAAGAGCCTGA
>CAZPUO010000356.1:0-2353 GCA_964589745.1 uncultured Methanotrichaceae archaeon | reverse complement strand
GTGGTGGTCTGTGGCGGCAAACGCCGTGTACAGAAGGTAGTAGGGAGCAAGGGCGGTCATAAAACCGGCCAGGAGCGCAACTTTGCTGTCAAAAAGTTCTCTGACCAGGAAATATACCACCACAATTGCCGTGATGCCGATGATCACGGGCACAAAGGCCGACACCATCTCCACGCCGCCTTCTGTGTGCTGGCCCAAGGCTAGGGATAGCGCTGCCGAGATCTGATCAAAAAGAGGGGGCCAGGTTATACCGAGGCCGTGGGGATAATTGAGGTAAGAGTCGAACCAGAGGGTATTGGGGAAATTGCTCACGGTATACAAAATCCTGCGCATATGGTAATACTCATCATAGCCCGGCAATAGGATGCCATTCTCAGTGAGAGAGTTTCTTCCTGCAAACAACTTCAGCAAAAGGCCGATGAGAACAATTGCCAGCAGCTCTGCCGGTTCACTCCTCTTCCCTCGATCCATGTGCCCCGTTAAGGAGGATCATTATATAAAAGGTTTTAGCAGTGACGATTTGTGCTGCTGAAGCTTGTGATCTAAGAGCTACACCTGATCCACGAAATGCTTTTTAACCCATGGGATATCCGAGCCAAACTCAAGACAATTTTTGAAGGAAAAGGCTTAACAGATGAAGTAGCAACGATAAGAGATGTGGCCATAGTCAGTTTGATCATCCCCACCAGGAATGAAGCAGAAACTATCTGCGAATGTATTCAGCGAGCACAGATGGTCTTCGCAGAGATGGGCTTAGAGGGAGAGATCCTGGTGGCAGACAGCTCAACCGACGGGACCCCGGGTTTGGCCGCATCCTGTGGCGCGAGGGTGTTCGAGTCCAAGAAGCTAGGCTACGGGAATGCTTATCTGGCTGGCTTCGAGGAGGCTCATGGAGATTATATCGTGCTCATGGATGGCGATCTGACCTACGATCCCAAAGCCATCAAGGAGATGCTTTCTCTCCTACAGAGCGGCCGTTTTGATATGGTGATAGGATCAAGATTAAGGGGAGAGATTCTCCCCGGAGCCATGCCTGCCCTTCACCGCTATATCGGAAATCCGATCCTCACTTGTGTGCTGAACCTGCTCTTTTCTGCAGGCATATCAGACGCCCATTGCGGACTGCGTGCCATTACACGTGAAGCCCTGCAAAGGTTGAATCTGAGGTCGGGAGGGATGGAGTTCGCCTCGGAGATGGTGATCGAGGCCGCTTCCAAGAAACTGAGGATTGCCGAGGTTCCCATCACATATTATCCCCGCAAAGGCAGGTCCAAGCTCAGCTCCTTCACCGACGGCTGGAGGCACCTGCGCTTTATGATGCTCTACCGGCCAGTGCCCTTCCTTCTCTTTCCAGGCTTGCTGGGCTTAAGCCTGGGACTGGCTCTGGCCGCAGGAGTCTATCTGCAGGGAGGATCAAGGATGCACTCTCTGATCCTGGGAGGCCTTCTGCTCGTCATAGGCTACCAGATGCTCCTGGCAAGCCTGTATTTTGGGGCCTTCGGAGCCGCGTACGGGCTCTCCGACTCAGGGATAATAAAGAGGCTGATGAGCTACCATTCTCTTGAGAAGGAGCTGCTCTTGGGCCTCTTATTGCTGGCGGCAGGCGTTCTTCTTGGCATGAAAGTCCTCCTGAGCTGGGGAGCTGCAGGCTTCGGGGCCCTCGATGCGGCCCAGAGTGCCATGATAGCCATGATCCTCTCCATCCTGGGAATCCAGACCATCTTCTCTGGGATGTTCATAAGCCTGCTCTTGCTGAACAACGTGCCGCAAGAGTAGATGTAAGATAGCTTAGGAGTGGACTTTATCTACACCGCGCATCTATTTAGATCGAAGGCGTGCCCGCTTTTGCACCTAGAAAAGCTCATATAGAGCACTGAAAGATATTAATTAAGGCTCTGGAGAAATTAGGATTCTGGAAAATCAAGTTTCCTTCGTCTCTCTATACAAGTCAAACCATTGCCTTTCCTAGTCTGAACTCACGGTGCTCATATGATCTCAGATATAGCAAAAAATACCATAAAGATATTCCACCCATCGCAAGATTTGAATGAAGCAGTAGATGAGGTTGTGCTGGAATGGCTGGACGGCAAGTTATCAAAAATTGAAGACCGAGTACGGGAGTATGAGCGTAAGTACAGCCTTGAGTTCCATGAATTCGACGCCAAGATAAAGCGCCAAGGGGCATCCTTCGAGGAGGAGGATGACTGGATCGACTGGGGAGATTACATCGATCTGCTGAAGGCTTTGAACGAGTACAGGAGAGAGATACTATCACGGTCGAAGAGACCCTGAGCCTTCTCAAAAAGAGCAGCTTGGTAAAAAAGTTGCTTGTGAAGGAGACTATCGTCCTTCC
>CAZPUO010000355.1:0-2362 GCA_964589745.1 uncultured Methanotrichaceae archaeon | reverse complement strand
GTTTTATTCTTAGGAAAATTATAAATTCCGACTTTCGCGGCATTCTCTCTATCTATGTCTATAGAGGAATTGCAGTGATTTCCGGATTTTATAGAATTATCGTTATTTAACTCGACTCGTTCAATGAAGTCCTCAACAGATCGTCTCTCAGAGTTTGTCGAATTCTTTTCCTCGCCGTATATCCTAGGAACCTCGATCTCCTGACTTACTTGAACTTCGAAGAGAGGCGTCTTGATGGTCTCACCATTGCTGCCCATGGTCTTTTTGATTTCTTTCAGACTAAGTGTGCGATTCATACCCCATATTGCAGCCTGTCGGATCTGATCTAACCGGCAACCTACAAAGTAGACCTTGGATTCAACGATGCCATCGGGGTCTCTCACCCTGTTGACTGCCTGCCAGGTTGCAGAATGGACTGCTTGCAATCTTAATGCCCGTGAGTAGATCCATTTCTCATCATTGTCTTTACCCCATGCCAGCGCATCGCAGGCATTGGCGGGAATTTCTGCCAGGCCAACCGTGATGCAGATCCTTTCTGATCGTTCGACTCCTAGACTATGATCGCTTCTGTAGTAGTCTACGAAAATATCTTTGAGCCCAAGGTTGCCTATCTCCTGCAGTAATATCCTGGCCTTGCGGTCATTTGGCGCTAATAGATAGATAGGTTGCTTTTCGCGTTCGGCAATGGCTTTGATTGTCTGCAAGATGTCTGGAAGCTTTTCATAGAAATTCCTGGAATTCAGCTTCCAGCTATCAGGGATTAGGGTTAGCTTCTTTGTAGCGCCCCGGAGGTCTGGAAATATTGCATTCTTGACCTCTTTCCCGGCCAGCTCGGAGAAGTACCCTGGCCGAGGCTCAAAGAGGGTCCCGGAAACAAAAAGAATTTTTGCACGGTCAACGTATTTGGTCAGGAACTCGTTCAGTGCTCTCCATTGGCGTACCTGGCCAGCAGAGACATATACACCGCCGCTCTCGCCTTCATTCTCACTGATGTAGCCGATTGATATTTGGACAGTGCTCAAGATGGTGATGATATCCCTGAGGGTTAGAATATCATCGTCAGGTAAATCATGAGCAACTGCCAGCTTTCGGAGTTGCGCCCATGCCTTCTTTAGATCCTTCCATTCCAATTTTTTGAAGTTTGATAGGCTCTTTGATAGGTGCTGTGATGCATGGCCTTTCTCAGACCGCTCCATAAGGTCTTGGATTTCCTGCACATGGCTCTGGCAGAACTCCAGCCACATCTGATATACCCGCTCCAACGCGGCGTATTTTACGGGAATCTTCAGTGGAGCAAACGCCCTCACGCTCACAGCCGAAGGCAAAGAAATAAGGTGAGCCTCATCTAGCATGACTACGTCCACTCTGGAGATTTTTGTCAGAATCTCCTTTGCCACCTTCCCACGGCTCAGCATTAAGGCTTCTATTTTCGCATACGTCAGCCCCATGACGCGAGGGTTATCAGCCCTCAGGATCGCCAGAACCTCGCACCATCCAGATTCCTTACATTTCTGGCAATCTGGCAGGGTCAGGGGCAGTTGCCTTAAGATAGGATTCTTCCTGAGATCCGGCTCAATTAAGGGACATTCGCTATTGCCCGGAATTCGCACCGCGCCGCTTGCTGCTTTTTCAACAGTCTCCTGCAAAATCCTCCGCGTTGGTGCAAGCATTAGGAGGGGCCAGCCTCGCCGTTCACATGCCATGACGGTTGAGGTTGTCATACCTGCCCTAATGGGTTTGGATACGGCGCAGCTCCCAGATTCTATGATCTCTTCTGCAGCTCGGACTAGATCCTTATTGCAGGAGAGATCTGTTAACCTCTCCTGCCTCAAAGCCGCCATCCTAAATCGCCTCCTGGCTTGCTTTCCATGTATCAATAGGTCTGTTATTCGCGCACCGATAGCATTTGACTTGATTCATCACCGCTTGCTTAGTGGCCTCGCTTTCGCTATCTGACGGCATTTCTGCTCCAGTGGGTAATTATATAATCAAGAAGAGCGTTATACATGACTAGACCACGCATACATTTCGCTTCTCCTAGCAAATGGTTCTTGGTCACCCGCTCGGAGGCATGGCCGTGCCTCCCGGCAACCTTTTCCAATTTCGCGGTCAGTCTATCAACCCCTTCGCCCTCATGCCTACAGCCATGAATTCCCTAACCACAGCAGACAGCGACACACCGCGCGCCCCCGCTTCGCGTTCAATCATTGCACGGTCGGCTCCTTGCATTGAAATCGTTAGCAATGAGTCCATTTTTCTTTTACGCATGCTTATATCACTTCCACCTGTATAATTGCATTCACAATTAAGTCTTGAGACGATAAAAGCTTTTCCCTAAAGTATGAAGATAAGAATATAAAAC
>CAZPUO010000354.1:0-2393 GCA_964589745.1 uncultured Methanotrichaceae archaeon | reverse complement strand
AATTATAGTATGAAAGCACAACGAGTCTTGGAAGTTGTCAGCACTTTATTTCTGGTATATGGTGGTATAGGACTCGTTGTAAGTTATATAGTAGGTTGGAATGTTAAAGAACTTATAATATGTTTTGCTATTCTTGTTGGTATAGGATACGCAATACACCGGGGATTAGAAGGTTAACTCAACCTTGCTCTTCTTCTCATTAGATATTGACTATATTGGTCAGGCGTAACTCCCGAATCTTCTAGAATCGACTTACAGACTTCCATTCTCTTGGGGTCATAATCTTTGGGAGGATTCTGAACAAAATAAACTATATCTTCTATTGCTGCCTCTGTAGGAAGATAAAGGGCAGTCGTGTGCATACTGGGAGTTGTGTAATGAATATATCTTAATCCCGCAGTAATATCAGAAAGTCTTGAAGGACTGAAACCCAGAGCTATTAGTAATCTTTCATAATCAGTTGGTTGCACGGGACCTTCTTCCTGACAAGCTGCTCGATATATCGCCCAGGCTTCAGGGCTTATTTTCATAACTTGTATCAAATCCTTGGGGTCTTTCGATTTTTCAAACTTTGTAACCGCCTGATAGAACCTTTGAGCATCGCTACCAGCTAATCCGAATATATCCCATCCATCTTGTGGTATCACATCAAGAGGGGATGCACCAGCACGCTCTGAGAAATCAATTCCTACATAATGGAATGCTCCTTGCAGGACAGCAGGATGCTTTATAGCCAGATAAGTTACGATACCTGTTGCCGACCAGGGACTTACCATACGGGCTAATATCTTAAATCCCCCTATGGCTAAATTAGCCCCTAAAAACTTGGTAGCTCTGAGCACTTTGGAAGCCTGAGTAGGAAACATAAGTGCTTCGTATTTCTCCAGTCCTGGTAATGGTTTCAATGTAATTGTATTCCAGAAATTAGTCACATATTGAATAGGGAAAGGTTTGAACTGCAAAGCCATTCGCCCTATCGGGCTTCTAAACACTTTAGGCAGGTCGGAAATATCATATTGATATTGTGTTGCTGATACCATATCCCTGCCATATTGTATAGCTTCATCATACGTCATCTTATAATCAATCCCCTTAAGATAAGCGCCTAAACCTGATGCCTCTCTATTCCACATCTCAGCCTTAGAGAATAACCATAAGGGATGCCATGGTTTTACCCTTCCTGCACCTCTTTCCATATAACCACCAGTGGCGAATTTGGGATTTGCTGCTGATATTCTCAGGGCATCTATTATCTTGCGCCCTTCGGGAGTTAATCTTTTGGCATAAGCCTTGAATAAATAACTACCCAATTCTTGAAGGGCAGTTTGAAATGGTTGAAGTGCATTAAGTAAAGCAGTCGAAGGTCTCCAACCTAACTTCAGTTTACTTTGAACGCTTACGATAAACGCCGATAGTTTATTCAGGTTAATACCCAGAAAATAACTTGGGTCAGCATATTTCCCGCCAAGATTTTTGATATAATCTTCTGCCTCAGCCCTGAGCCAGGGAGTTTCGATTTTACTCAGCATATCAGTTGCCTTTTTGGTAAACGGCTCTATGAATCGTTTATCCTGTATGCGTTTCCAGAGAATAGAATAAACTACTTCAGGGTCTTTTAGATAACCTTGTAGATTGGCAGTTCGAGGCAGGAAAGCTCCTACAAATTTGCCTCTCGGAGTTATGGCAGCAACACCCTGCATCTCGGCTAATAGGTCATCTCCTGAAATCTGAAGCCTATCGGACATTTTATTGATGAAAGCCCAGAATCCTTTTCTTTTCAGTAAGGTAGCGGGGAAATCAGTCCGCAAAAATCTCGGGCCTAGAGAAATATCTGCTGGAGGTGTGCCTTCAAGAATCAAATCTTCAACTTGTGGATATAAGTCAGCTAGATTTCCTATCGCCTTTATCTCACCGCCAACTCGTATGGCTTGATTGCCATAAAAGAAATGATGAAAATAATTTAGTTCCGTAAATCCCCATTCTGAGGTATCAATACCAAATTCCTCTCTGGCAATTTTCTCAATTTGCTTGGGAAACCACTGGAGTCCTTCTTTTATGGCTAATTGATATTTTAATGGCAATTTTGCCGCAAATTCAGGTGTAAAAGTGCCTACTTCTTGAAACTCTACTAATTTTGTTTTTTCAGGAAGTGTTATTCCCTTAAACACCGTTTTAAGTCTTTCAGTCCCTTCAATAACGGCTATCTCCCTTTCAGCAAAAGCATTTCTACCCATTCTGCCAATTTCAGCAGCCCAAGGGTCACTTTTGAAGACATTTCTGTAAGGAGACAAGCCCAGAGTGGTAAATAAGCCTTTTTTAATCTGCTTTGGTGCTACTTGCACACCTGCTTCCTGTAATGATTGTCTTAAGGTATCTTCCCGGGTAGGGATATT
>CAZPUO010000353.1:0-2410 GCA_964589745.1 uncultured Methanotrichaceae archaeon | reverse complement strand
GGCAGCATATTTTTATAAATACCAATTCGACCTCGTAAATACTACCTTTGCGCTCTGGATTCTACAGCGAATTTTGATTCTAGCCGATGCCGCTTTTTCGATAGCTGGCAATTGTCGATGGAGATTTATCAAGTGTATAGGAATGGGGGGTTAGGCAGACGTGACTTAGGAGCTTCTCAATTTCATCCTAAAAGGAGACTGGAATCTTGCAGGTTGCACGCACTTCAGACTTATTTACCTTCACGTTTCTTGCGGCGCTCTTCGCCCTCGCGTTTGGCGGCCTCAGCAGCATCGAACTTGATCCTGATATAAAGTGTGCCCCACAGATATTCCAAAGATTCAAGATAACGTAGTAACTATCTATAATGCAATGCAAAAGGACCGCGCCAATGTTCTCGGGGCTCTGCAGGCTGGCACTATCAAAAACTTCGATAAGATCGCGAAGGAACATGGCTTTGAGCTGTAGGGAGGATAGTGACTCTCCTATGGAGTTCTTCTTGGATTTGAGCCTGTATTGGCCCTCAAAAACCGCTTGTTGAAGAGTGGCTATGCGTTCTCTTTTTTCGATCTGATTCATTGTCAATCCGTCACGCTGAAGGCGGCAACCTCTGGAACCTTAAATTGCCGCTTCTTCTTTTTCCTGAATGCTCCGAGAAATGCCAATCCAACCGCATCTGCCAAATCAGTTGATCGGATGCCCCTGCGCTTCATTTCGTCTTTGCTCTCTACCTGAATTTGGCCTCTGCTTGTATATTTGTATTTTGGAGCTACCAGATCGGCCTTTAGATCCTCGTCCGGTGGAAGGATCAGGAGCAAAGAATTCTCTTCTCGATTTGGGTTTAGATGCTCACGCATCAACCACCAAATTTCTGCACGGAGGTTCAGAAATCGTTCAGGATCGCTCGGGGAATCTCCGGTATTTATGCCTTTCACAATACTGCCCATGCCGAGTTCTGTTGCGCGGTCAATCACTCCACCACCCATGCCAGGCTCATCTACATTGGCTCTGAGGACCTTCTCTTCGCGGATCTCGCTTAGGAGAGCGCCAGTTAAGACCATCGTATCCCGCTTATTATAGACCTTTAATTTCATGATCTTGAAGCCCTTGCGAGTAGCTATGCAGGATCTATCAGGGCCAAACCTTGCAACGTCCATACCGGTCACAACTGGCAATCCTTCGGGAAAATTGGCCCATTGAGCCATCGATTTCTCGACCCAAAAAAGCGGGATGAGTGTATCTGTTGATGTTTCTGGAAATCTGCCCAGGACTCTTGCAATCCAGAGAGGATTATCTTCGCCCTCGATTATCGAACCGCACCACTTTTCCCACATGTCCCGGACCCATCCGGGACTAACAAGACCTTTATAAGGCAAAGGGCCGGTTATTTTCGATTCCCAATTCCCTGAGCGGATATCTTCAAGCGTAATATTAAATTTCGTGAAATTTGGAGTGTCAAAGGCCGAAATATAGATCTTCTTCACCTTTGGCCTTTCAAACATCTTGGCGAACTTGCCTGAGGGATCAGTCGGGTTTCCGATCGCCAGGAGTCTTGCATCTTCCGACCCCATCAGGCCATCGATGCCTAACCAGATATCGGGGTCTATGCCGGCTGCCTCATCTGCAATTATGAGGATTTGGCCGCTAGCTGCATGGCGGCCCTGAAAAGCGTTGGCATCGTATGTAGCGATTCCGACTGCAAACCAACCTGGAGCTACCTTAATTCTGGTTTCTAAAAGCTCTCCTCCGAGTCGCTTTCGGGAGCTGTTATAGGCCATCGCTATTTCTTGCCATAGTACATCTCTGACTTGCGGAAAGGTATTGGCTGTCGTGACCACATAAGATTGTGGATGAGTGAAAAGAAAGGTAAGAGCTATGCGTGCTGCCGTCCAGTCTTTGCCCGATTCGTGGCAAGAGGCAACGGCAGTCTCTTTGTTATCCCTTACAGATTCGATAATTTTTACTTGAGCACTCCACGGTTTGGCACCCAGGACATTGCGAATGAACCAAACCGGATCTTTTAGGGCACAATCCCTGATCTTACGTGCTTCCTTCGGGTTCATCTTGATCTGCAAGAGCTAATAGATCGATCCAGGTTTCTACCTGAATAGGCTTGTCGTCTTTTCCGGTCAATTCAACTCCCTGTTTAGGTTTTCCATATGCATAATTCAGGATGAGTTCAATAGTAGCGCGCTGATTTTTTTTGTCTTCGTTGTCTTCTGCAAGCCCCTTAAGGAGCTTAACACCTTTCCTGCCTATAAAGTCCCTAAGTTGGTCTTGGATCTCCCTAAATTCCGGGAGATGCACGCCTGCCGCATTGCCTTTGGCGAACCTCCCATCAGGTGTACGATTCGGATCATTAGCCGCTTTCCGCATCGGCTTAACAGCCAATTTTCTTAATCGTCCTGCTGT
>CAZPUO010000352.1:0-2428 GCA_964589745.1 uncultured Methanotrichaceae archaeon | reverse complement strand
ACCACCACAGCTTCCTGATCGTGGAGCACGACCCGCTGCTCTACGAGGATGCCAGTGAGATGATCGAGTACGTGGCCCAGGCTCTGAGGCAGACCTCCAGGGAGGCGACCATCCTGCTCTACGCGCCCGCGCTGGACCCGCACCTGGAGAAGATGGCCGAGCTGGCCGACAGGATGTTCTGCTTCTACGAGGAGCAGGCCAGGGGCCGGGCAAAGGTTGAGGCGAGGATGCCGGGCGCCCAGAGGACCCTGGAGGCATATTCATGAGATGGCCTTGGAGACGAGAGGCAAGGCTTATCGAGCCCAGAAGGACAGCCAGCACCAAGGCCCTGGAGCTGGAGACAGCCAAGGAGATCCTGGCGGAGGTCTTCCGCGCCCGGCCTGCGGACGTGGAGGAGATGATTCTAAGAAGGCTGGAGGAGCAATGCTTGGGCGAGCAGGAGAAGCTATGGCCTGCGACATTCTGCGTGAGTGAGTAGGCTATGGGCCGGAGCTTTGAGAGCGTGAGGATGGGAGCCAAGGATGTCTCTGACAGGTGGCTCAAGGCTAGCCGAGCCCTGAAGAAAGAGGATCAGGTTTACGGGCAGAAGCTGGCAGAAATGGCCAAGAAGCACTCCAGCGAGGCATTCTATGCACTTGATGATCCGCTGGAGGCGGCGGTGTTTTCGGTGCTGGTGGAAATGGTGAAGGAGAGACAAGTCGTAGCCGAGAAGTTCCCTTGAAATGCAAGTTATATGTATAGATTTTATACAATCATCCATCGAGTATTTTCAATGATTTCTTGGGGCAACAAAAATTCCATATTGGAAGGATAGAAAGTAATATCGATCTTGTGAACCAGCTCACGGGCTTCCAAAATCGGCATATACTCGTTGTTTTCCAAATTTAGATAGATCACTTCCAGCTTTGAATGGGCTTTTCGTTAGACTGGAACTGTATGGCGTCAGGTCAGACTGACTTTTCCCCATCCGCTCTAATACTACATCCTTCTCCCTCAAAATCCCAGAAAGTTCTTCAGATGATGTACTTAGGTTAATAGCTTTATTAAAAGCATTAATTGCCTCTTCGTATAAAGCTAAACGTTCGTTGGGTGTATAACCTCCACCATTTGAAGCAATAAAATCAAGCGCGTTTCCCTTGCTGTACCACAAATGGGAGTTATTTGGGTCCTGATCAAGGGCTCGATTATAACATTCTAATTTTCCTTTGTAACAAGCTAAGGCGTCATTCCATCTTGAAAAAAGTATGAGATCGACACACTCTCCCGGATCTTCGTCGCAATCTATTCTCTGAATCCCAGTGTCTCTAACGTCAACAATGCTGGATTTCTGCTGCTGTATTTGTTTTAGTTTTAGAAAACCTTGTATGTCACATGTATTGCTAATCGTTTGCGACCAGTTGCTGGTTTCATAGCGATTTGCGGAGGCAGTGAACGACCAGATTCCTGGATCGCCCCTAATTGTCACAGTGCCATTGCTATCTGTGGTTTCATGGAACGTGTTGCCCGATCCGTCCTGAATCGTGATCTGAGCATCTTGGATGATAGGACCATTTTGATTTCCTTCGTGGAGATATAGGGTCAATGTAACCGGAGAAAGGGCAGGTTGAGTGGATGGCTGTGGGGAGGTCTCTGGAATAGATACAAGTGGAGTCGTTTCCAGACCTAGCGCCTGAATTGCTTCGCCGAGGTAGCTTTGATATGCTTTATTTTTATAGGTTCTCCATGGAGTCCAGTTTTGGCCGTTGCTCGATATCTGGAGAGCTGAATGTGCATTATAATTAGGAGCAAATAGCGATGCTCGGTCATATTCAGGATGGCTGCGCAAATTGATCTGCCACAGACCGATAGAGGAGTCGCTCAGATTATCATTATCCCTGCACTTCGATATTCCACAATCACTGCATGCCGATGGGTTTCCTGCGCTCTCAGCTTTTGCGACTGCGAAAGCCACTGCCTGGATGTTCTCACCAGTCGCTGAAATTGTGCCCGCAGGGAAACTATTTTGCACCAAGAGTGCTAACACGTTATCTGATAGGGGACCGCTACTCCAGCATTGTGCCGATACAGCTGAAACTGTTAAAAGGAGGACTAATAGATTTATTACGCCATTAGCCAAGTACATCTACTCTCCTTTATATCATTCCTGGATTGAAAGATCTAATGAAAAACTTTTGGGTACTAACGTGTTGAAAAATAGGACTCTCAAGAAGAGCAGTCTGGCATAGAGAGTCTGTGGACGACGATGAAATGATGAGCCCATTACGACCAACGCTCATACCTCTAAAATTGATCGGATGATAACATTTAATTGTTAGAGCATACAATAATCCGAAATGTTATTTGGAGGGAAGAATTATGGTAAAGTCTATGATAGCTCTTTGGATATTTATTTTAATTCGATTAAACTCCACTTTTTTTAATTGTACCA
>CAZPUO010000351.1:0-2433 GCA_964589745.1 uncultured Methanotrichaceae archaeon | reverse complement strand
CTTTCAACCATATTATACTTCAGTATCAACTATAAGAATATTCTCTTTAGCTCCCTTTGCCCATTTTTTCTTTAAGACACGAAATTAAAATCCGTTTATTGATATGATAAACATAAATATTTTATAATTTGTTTAATATCTTTAATGGTCGAGGTTCCAGATCCTTCATGTTTCGTTCCATCAATGCCAATTCCTTCTCCTCCAAAGCCATCGGATTAACGGGCAATATGAGTATCGCATTCTGTAGGACCATCCATTCCCCCATATCTCTCAGGAATCTTAGCACTGGAGCAAAGCCATTCTCGAATATCAAATGCTCTATTCCGTCAAGAAGAACCACCGGGTTCTTGCTTTGCTTTAAAAACTTATTTATTATATCCGCAATTAATTCCAGATCTATCGGACTGATGCTTTCGGGCCCATGATTACTTACCCAGAATATAGGAGTAGTTTGCAGGGCATACTTCAGCCTGATCTCGATGGGTGAGTGCATTGTAAAGCATAAACCTTGTGCTCTATTATGGTTGCATCCTTTGCAGGTGCAGGGCAGTGCGCATCTTTTGCAGCCGATGCTTTCACACGGAAAGGCTTCCTGATGATCGCAACCCTGACATCTACCTTTAACCAAAGAAGTGAATACATCAAAGCTGGACTCCGCCTTCGGCTCCTTCAACAGATAGCAGAATCCCCTTGCCAGATCATAGGAGACATGGTGGTTAAGGGGCTCAGTCTCCGGTACAACTTGAGGAGATATTTTCAGCCTGGAGAGAATATCTTTAATCATATTTTTGGTAATGTGAAGACGAAGGTGCTCCCTTTGCCTACCTCGCTCTCTACCCAAATGCTGCCTTCATGAGCCTCAACTATGCCCTTGGCTATGGCCAGACCCAGCCCCATCCTGCCCGACTCCCGGGTTAATGAGCTTCCGCTGCCTGTGAAGAACTTCTGAAATATCTTATTCTGATCTTTTTTGGCTATGCCGATGCCGTCATCGGATATCAACACTCTGATTTGCTGAGGCTCGTTTTTTATCAACACGTTTATTTTACCCTTATCCGGAGTATATTTGATAGCGTTCGTCAAAAGATTGTTGAAGACCTGCTTAACCCTCCTTTCATCTCCTTCGATCTCCGAGAGATCACCTTCGACTGCCAAAGATACGGTTTGTTCTTTGAGCCCGGCAAGCCTGCTCAGCTCCTGCAGGACCTTCATCGCAATCTTCTCGATCTTAATAGGAGATTTATGGATCTTGAGCTTGCGCGATTCCAATCGGGATGTGTCGAGCATATCTTCCACCAGGCGTATCATATGATCTGTCTGTGAACGTATTATCCGGATCTTCTCGCGCTGAGTATCGGTTAGATCTCCCAGCATCCCTTCCTCGAACATCTCGATGTAGCTGTTTATGACTGTAAGAGGAGTCCTGAGCTCATGGGATGCTGTGGATATGAACTCGGATTTCATCTCGTTGTTCTCTTTCAGTTCGGCATAAGCATTTTCCAGTTTGACGTAAGAGTCCCTCAGTTCCTCCTCAAGCCTGGTAAGCTCGGTGATATTCTCCATGAATATTACGACTTTGTTTATACTCTCAGTGCCCTCTTTCAAAGGATATATTTTATAGAAATAGAACATACCTCCAGGATACCTGAGCTGATCTCCGTCAAAAGGAGACCCGGTAAGAAAGACCTCTCGGATCTTATCGTCAATTCTGGTCTTTTCGATCAACATCTGCGGAATTACTCTTGATAATCGCTCTCCCAAGACATCTCTCTCCCTCTTCGCGAAGGATTTGGCATAATAATTTCTGTTCGCGTAGAGGACCTCCAGGCTCCTATTTACAACTATTATTGTGCTGGGAATAGCCTCTATTATTTCTTCCTGATATCCTCGCACTGATTCAATTCCTTTCATTCTTTAACCAAAGAGTTGATTGAGTTGAGAAGATCCTTTATTTTAAAGGGCTTTACAATGAATTCCTTGGCCCCGGCCACCAGGCATTCTTTCTCCAATCCGCTCTTTCCCACGGCGGAAATGACTATTATTTTCGCATTGGGATCATCCTGAAGTATCTTCTTGGTGGCGCTGATCCCATCAAGCCTGGGCATCAGTATATCCATTAAGACTATATCCGGCTTCACCTCTGCGTATTTGATCAAAGCCTCCTCGCCGTTTGCTGCTTCGTATACCTCGCATCCGTGAATCTCCAATATATCCCTGAACGCTCTGAGCATTTGTGGGGCATCATCGACTACGAGAAGCCTCATGTTTACCTCTTTGTCATTCAATTGTCCACAGACAGTCCACAGGCCTTGAGATCAGTTGATCCTATCACCCTTCTGAATCTTATATCTTATTAACTTCCAACTTTCGAAACAATTTCAGAAAATTTTTTGAAAATATATTCTGAAAGATGAAAGACTATTTATCCCATGC
>CAZPUO010000350.1:0-2437 GCA_964589745.1 uncultured Methanotrichaceae archaeon | reverse complement strand
GGGAATAACGGTATCGGTAAGTCACCTGATTGAAATAGCTCGTCGCCCACAAGGGGGGATAATTTAGTTCTTGAAACTTCACTTAATGACTTACCGTTCAACATAGTGAAGTCACACAATCGTCAGAATTGTTCAGCCTGTTCGGGTCGCACGGATAGACACAATATGCCGAGATAGCCCTCTCCAAAAGGGAGACTCCACTTGCGCGACATTAACATAAGGTATAAAATTAGCTTACTCAAAAGGACTTCTTTGTGGTTAGGCCAATTGTTACACCGCGTAGGAACGGCGCTTAAAATATTGCCAACTGGAGTGGTCGGAAAGCACACTGGCCCGGTAGCCGTCAAGTGCATTCCATCACTCCAGTTGGCAGGAGTATAATGATGTCCATCAATATTGATGCCTTAGGCTATGGTCTCCAAGCTTGTCGGATGTACCATTCGAACTTGAGGTACCTCAGCATTATGCCTTGTTATTAGAGGTGGAAAAATTAATGAGGCTGCTGTCCCGCTGGGAATGAAACCAAGTCCAGATAATGTAAAGCCGGACCGCAAGAAGGCCCTGAGAGACCTTGTCGATCTCCTTCTGCCAGATGGGCTCATGATAGTACTGGCAGTAATCATGGCTCCTGTGGTCTTGGCACCCATCTTCGTGGACTTGCCGCAAAGCGTTAATGCGTCCTTAGGCTTTGCCGACACTGTAATATTGGCAGTATTCATTACCGAGTATGTCCTCAAGACAATCCTTGCTCGTAATATTGTAAAACATATCCTTGATCCATGGCACTTGCTAGACCTCTTTGTGGTGCTCTTGCCTCTTGTCAGCCTACTCCCGTTCGTCGCGGCTCAGTTCGGCAGGACCTCACCCACCCTACGGCTCCTACGAATAGCCAGGATACTCGCCGTTGGCAGCAGAGCTGCCGACCGGCGTGTGAAGATGGCCGCGCCCGTTGCACGTGCAAGCGAAGAAGTCCGACACCCCATCGAAATACGGGTAATGGACGGCAACCTCGACAACGTCCGTCAGCACGTGGTATTCGATCAGATCGAAGGGTTCCTCACTTCGCCAAACGAGAGCTGGGTCGATATTTCCTGGGTCTCATCGAAAGACCTCGACGGACTCAGCCACGTCCTGCGCATACCGAGAATGCTCCTGGAGGGCGAGCTTGTCGATGAGTCATACCCGAGGATCGACTATTTTGAACACAACTCGATGATTTTCGGCAGGATAGCCAAGATGAGGACTCTGCCACGCCGCTTCGTCCGGTTCACAGTCGCGCGCCACGGGCTGCTGGTGATCTGCCAAGGAGAGAATATTGTCACCCTCTGTAAGACCAGCACCGGAATTTTCGACCAGCTCCTGGACAGAGCCAAGAAAGTGCATGATTCTGGAGAGCCAGTCGCGGTATCCATCCTATACGCCATCATCCAGTACATCATCGACGGAGACAAGCAGATTGTTGCTGCCGTCGAACAGGAACTAATGGATCTTGAGGCCATACCTGCCGCTCAGCGGCCATCCAATTTCCTGGAACTCACCTTCTATCTTCGGAAGGAAGTGAACCAGCTGGTTCCTTCGCTACTACACCTCAAAGAGATTATCTCGGTGATCACTGCCAAACGGGTGCCGTTGAAAGGCTTCGATGAAAAGAGCACAGACCTGTTCGACATTCTTTCGGATGAAGCCTCCTATTTGCATGAGACGGCTTCCAACGCCAGAGATGATCTGCAGTCCCTCGTGGACCTCTACATCAACACTACCTCCTATCAAATGAACAAGGTGATGCGGGTGATTGCGGTGATGACCGCTCTCGCAATAATACCCGCGATCATTCTTGGCGCCCTGGGCACGAATCTTATCGGCAACCCCTGGGATTTGCAACTCTGGCAGGTATTGACCGGAACAGGTGTTGTGATGCTCGCCATGGGCTGGGTCTTCTATAGGTTGGGTTGGTTCAAAGGCTAGACTGACTTCCCAACTGTGCCTACAGTGCGCCATCATTGAAGACAGAATTATGATGCAGGAGGAGTCAAAGAAATGACACTGTTCCAACTGATATTTAGAGAGATAAGAGCGGCACAGATAGTAACGGCACTGCTCATTCTTGCTGCTTTTAGCGGGATGGCCTGTTTTCCCACGTAGTCTCAAAAAGAGTCGTCAAGAAGCTGGAGCAGGCTACGACAAACAAGCTGATTCAGGACATCCTAGCTGCTCTGAAGAAGCCCTTTATTATCGGCATCGTACTGGCCGGCGCCTATCTCTCCCTGCTGGCGCTTCCATTAGCCGTGATGCTACGCTTTTATTTCTCAAGGGGTCAAATCACACATCTTGAGTATAGGTGACAGAACGGGCATTTGCCACCTCTTACCTAACTCAACAAAATCCTATTTCGTTTACGACGATAACCGGGCTGATGAACCACGGTCAGTTTAGTATT